>CANQUW010000059.1 GCA_947627145.1 uncultured Bacilli bacterium | reverse complement strand
TGAAGTGTATATAAAACCATAAATATAGTAAGTAAATATCCTATAATAGTTGCAACTATCGCACCATAATATACAGGTAAAGAAAGTTTATTAAATAAAAGCATTAAAGGAACATCCAAAAGTGCATTAGTAACAAAACCTGTAAAAATACAAATATAAAGTGCTTTAAATTTATTAAGTCCTTGAAGAACAGAATTAGTAACAACAAAAGTATTAGTAAGAATCGCTGTAAATATAGAAAAAGCTAAAATTGTTGTACCATAATTATTAGGCTGATAGAAAAGTGCCCATATAGGTTTTGCAAGTAAAGATATTCCACATGCCATAGGAATAGAAATAATAAATATCATTTGAAGAGCTTTATTAAGTTTATTATTAACGTCCTTCCAATCTTTTTTAACATAACTAGATACAATTGTTGGTATTAAACTAACAGACATACCTGTTGCAATTGATGCGATAATCATATTAATCTTAGGTGCATAGGTAACAATTGAACTAGTAATCAACTCAACATCTCCTGCTGGAAAATGTAAATAATCAAGTGTACGAATTATAAGTACCATATCAATAAAATGATATATACTAATAGCAGTATCCATAATTATTAAAGGAAGTGCATAAGTAACTATTTTTTTTACAATCTCCTTATTTTCTACATCATCTTTTGGAATATCTACATTTAAATCCAACTGTTTTTTATTACTATTAATTTTATTTCTAATATATAAACATGCAACGATGCCACCAAAAAATGCTCCTAAAAGTGCTATCGCAACACCATATGATACAGATAAACCAAATAGTTTTATTGTAATATAACTACCACCAAGTAACACTAATATTCTAACAACTTGTTCTAAAACTTGACTAACTGATGGTGGTGTTATAAACTGATGACCTTGCAAATATCCTTTAGAAATAGCAAGATATGGAATAACTAAAATTGCAAGTGAAATAGAACGAATAACCAAAGTAACATCATCAATTGTATTTCCACCAGACAAATCTCCAATAATCGCAATTGCAATTGCGCGAGCAAATATAAACACAACTAAAAAAGATATAATTGATAAAGCTCCAACTATTATTGTACCAATCCTATAAGTACGTACCTTAGCTTCCTTCTTACCTAAAGTATTATACTCATTTATAAGCTTACTTATTGCAACAGGAAGACCAGCTGATGCTATATCCAAAAATATATTATAAATAGTATAAGCATAAGCATACAAACTAGCACCCTTAACACCTACTATTGCATAAAATGGAATAACATAAAGCATACCTAAAATCTTAACAAAAATAATAGATGCTGTTGCAATAAAACTTCCTTCTAAAAATGAATTTTTTTTCATTTTATCCCTCATTTCATTATTCTATTTAATTATAACATTAATTTTCAAATAGAAAAAGACTTAATTAAAAGTCTTATAATACACTATCTATATCTTGCAGTTCAAATCTATATTTTTGTTCTACATCAGGATACTTATAATGATCAACTTCACCTAAAAACATCTCTTTATCACGAACCCATAATTTCATATCTCCATATAAACTTCTATAAATTACAACCTCTCTATTAGTCTCAGTATCAATAGCAGTATCAACTACTAAATAATAATTACCCTTAAAATGTTTATATATCCTATTTATCTTAACATCTCTCATATACTACTCCTTAAATAATGCTCTACCAATTCTAACTAAAGTAGAACCATGCCTCAATGCATATTTATAATCATTACTCATTCCCATAGATAATTCGGATAATTTAAAATCAGGAAATTCTTTTTTTAATTTTTCAAGTAACTCACAAGTTTCTTTAAAATATATTTCAGTATCTTTAGAATCAATATTTGGAGCCATCATCATAAGACCTCTAGGGCAAACATTTTTCTTACCTTCCAAATAATGAAAAACATCTTCTACTTCTTCTTTTTTAAATCCATGTTTACTTTCTTCATTTGCTATATTAACTTGTATTAAAATATCCATAACTAAATTATGTTTTAAAGCTTGCTTATCAATTTCATCAATTAATTTATAAGAATCAACACTATGTATCATATCTACTTTATCAATTATATATCTAACTTTATTAGTTTGAAGTGTACCTATCATATGAAAAGAACTATTACCATTATATGACTCATATTTAGAAACTAAATCAGGTACTCTATTCTCACCAAATATTTTAACTCCAAGTTTCTCTAATTCGTATAGACAACTAACATCAACATATTTAGTTGCAGCAACCAAACAAGCAGGCTTAACTTCATCAAGTATTTTTAAAACACTATCTTTATTAACTTTCATAAACATTCTCCTATTCTATATCTAAACTAATTAATTTATAAGTTAAGTATAATATTAATTTTTCAAATTTACTATTTACAGTTTTCTAATATTTCATCTTTTATCAAATCATAATAAACAATATGTTTAATAGTATCATGAACTTCATTAACACCTAACTCTTGTTCTTCTAAAGAATCAGTCTCTAAATTTAGAGCTCTTTTAATATTATACTCTAACCACTCTAATCTACCATTATTAGCATAATATAAAACTTCCCAATTTATATCCTTACTTAATTTTGAATTTTTAAAATAACTATTCATAAAAGTTTTAAACAAACTAAAATCTATATTACAAGATTCATAACCAGACCAACATAATGCCAAAGTAAAAAGTTCTAAATAAGGATTAGCATATCCAAGACATTCTAAATCAATAATTTTAAATTTATCATCAATCCACAAAACATTTTTACTGTCTAAATCATTATGACATAAAGCAACATATCCAGGAAGATTTAAAATAACTTCATTACCTTTATTCATACTACGATTCAATACATCTACTTTATCATATAACATTTCATAAATTGGAGATTTCATTTCTTTTGCTAAATCAATATAATACTGCCAATCAATATCTTTTCTTTTTTCTTTCCACATTTCTTCTTTTAATGTTATGTTATGTATATCAGCTAAAACTTTACCAATTTTTTCACAATGTTCTTTTCTTATTTCGTTATCATTTAATGCTAATCCATCATACCAATCATATACATAAAAATATTGATTATCTTGCAACTGGAGTTTTTTATTATTAAATTCTAAAGAATATACGGCACTAATTCCATTTTCTTTTAATAGTTCTTCATACTTATCAGCATTATGAAAACTAGTAAGTGCTGTAGGTCTTTTCATGATATTAGGATTTAATAGTTTAACTATATATTTAGATTTATCAGTTATTATTTTATACATT
Organism: uncultured Bacilli bacterium; assembly: GCA_947627145.1. The sequence goes on along the minus strand of CANQUW010000059.1, from coordinate 3,351 downwards.
CTATGTGTAAGCCCACCACTTACTCTGGATGGACCTTCTATTATTCTACCTAAATCTAAATCAATTGTAACTTTTTCAAAAAAGGTATTTATATCCATTTAAGTCAACTCCAATCATTAAAAACTATAACATTTATTTTAATAACTTTAAATATTTATTTAAAATATCAATTTCTAATTTAGTAACTAATTTAATAAAATCTGTATAATCACCTGTAGTATGTGCTTTATCTAAAGCTTCATAATATTTTAAACGATCTTCTTTTTTTATAATTACTGGACTATAGCCATAGCTCATTAAAACTAAATTCATAATTAATCTTGATGTTCTTCCATTACCATCAACAAAAGGATGAATCTTTACTAACTCTCCATGTAGTAATGCTGCTTGTATTATAGGATGATATTTATTCCATGATTTATAATTAAGTATTAATACTCCCATCAAATCTGGAACTTTTAAATAATCTGGTGGAATATGTTCTGCACCTTTAATAACAACATTTTCATATCTATATCTACCAGCATTTTCTAAATCAATATCTTTTAAAATAAGCTGATGGATACTTTTTATATTCCATTCTGTAATTGGATTTTTTTGTTTTACTAACTCATCTAAAAATAAAATTGCTTTTTCATGATTTATAGCTTCCAAATGTTCCTTAACAGTTTTTCCACCAACAGTAATTCCTTCCAATACTACTTGAGTTTCTTTAAGTGTCAAAGTATTACCTTCAATTCCATTACTATTATAAGTCCATTCTAAATTTAATTTTTCTTTAAAAGTTTTCAAAGTGTTCTTAGGAATTGGTCTTTTGCTATCAATTTTTTCTTTCAAATTATCCAAATCTTCAAAAAAATCATTAGGAATATCTATAATAAATTGAATATTATCAGTTTTCATAAATCTTTTATCAACAGGTTTTGTTACTTGTATAGGAATATTCCAACTGTTACCACTCTTAAATGCACCTTCAATTCTTCCTTCTTCTAGTAATTGTCTTATTCTTCTTTCACTAATATTCCATCTTTTTGAAGCTTCTTTTGTAGTCATAAATTCCATTAGTATCACCTCTGTATACATTATACCGCAAACGGTAGTATATGTCAATTGCATTGTATTATATAAAAATCAAAAAAGGCATTAATACTGTTGTATTAACACCTAAATATTATTATCTACCATGGCAATGTTTATACTTCTTGCCACTGCCGCACCAGCATAATTCGTTGCGACCTATTTTCTTAACTCTCTTAGGTTTTTGTTTAACATCATCTTTTGCTTCATTAGTATGAGTCTTTTTAACAGTAGCTTTTCTTTCTATATTTTGATGTATTTCTGCTTTCATTAAAAATACTGTAATATCTTTATCAATACTTTGCATCATACTATCAAACATATCAAAACCTTCCATAGTATATGCACGAAGTGGATCTTCTTGAGCATAACCTCTTAAATGAATACCTTCACGTAAATGAGACATTGTATTAATATGTTCCATCCAATAACGGTCAATTACTTGTAATGAAATAGCTTTCTCAAATTCATCTTTTACTTCATCTGGAATATCTTTTAATTTCTCATCGTATTCTGAAATCATCAACTTATAAAGTTTATCAATAATCTTTTCATCTTCTAAACTTTCAAAATCATCTCTTTTAACATCTTTTTTAAGTAAGTTTTCATTTACTGTATTAATTATATCAGTAATATCCTCTTCAGTAATTTCACCTTCTGGTGCTAGATGTGATTTAACTAAATCTTCAATATGATGTCTCATAGAGTCAAGAGTTGTTTCATGAATTGATTCATTATCTAAAATTTCATTTCTTTTAGCATAAATTATTTCTCTTTGATTATTCATAACATCATCATACTCAAGTAATTGTTTACGAACATCAAAGTTATTTCCTTCAACTCTAGTTTGAGCAGTACCAATTGACTTAGTAAATGTTTTACTTTGAATAGCTTGGTCTCCAAGACCCATAGTTTGCATAAGTCCCATTATTCTATCAGACCCAAATCTAACCATCAAATCATCTTGCATTGATACAAAGAATTGTGTATAACCAGGATCTCCTTGACGACCAGAACGTCCACGTAACTGATTATCGATACGTCTTGATTCATGACGTTCAGTACCAAGTACAAATAATCCACCTAAATTACGAATTTCATCAGAAAGTTTAATATCAGTACCACGACCAGCCATATTAGTTGCGATTGTAACTGATTTATGTTGTCCAATTCCAGCAATTATCTCAGCTTCTCTTGCATGATTCTTAGCATTTAAAACTTCATGAGGAATACCAGCTTTTTTAAGCATCTTACTAATAAGTTCACTAGTCTCAATTGCAATAGTACCAATTAAAACTGGTTGTCCTTTTTCATAACATTCTTTAACTGTAGCAATAATAGCTTTATATTTAGCTTCTTTTGTAGCGTAAACCAAATCAGGAGCATCTACACGAATTACTGGTTTATTAGTAGGTATTTCTATAACATACATATTATAAATATTTCTAAACTCTTCTTCTTCTGTTTTAGCAGTACCAGTCATACCAGAAATCTTTTTATACATTCTAAATAAGTTTTGGAAAGTAATAGTTGCTAAAGTCTTAGTCTCTTCATTAATATTAACTCCCTCTTTAGCTTCAATTGCTTGATGTAACCCATCAGAATAGGCACGTCCTTTCATAAGACGTCCAGTAAATTGATCGACAATTACTACTTCTCCATCTTGTACTACATAATCAAAATCTTTCTTCATTGAATAGTTAGCACGTAGTGCTTGATTAATATAATGTACTAAAGTAGCATTATTAAGGTCGTATAAATTGTCTACAGAAAACATTTTTTCTGCTTTATCACTTCCACTTTCTGTAAGACTTACACTTTTAGTTTTTTCATCATATATATAATCATCTTCATTTTTCAAACTTTTAGCAAATCTATCAGCTTCTATATAAAGATTAGCACTAGACATTTGTCCACCTGAAATAATAAGTGGAGTACGAGCTTCATCAATTAAAACCGAATCAACCTCATCGATAATTGCAAAGTTCAAAGGTCTTTGTACTCTGTCTTCCTTTCTTACAACCATATTATCACGTAAGTAGTCAAAACCTATTTCATTATTAGTAGAATATAAAATATCACAATTGTATTGTTCTTGTTTTTCTTTTGGACTCAAATCTCTAGTATTAACTCCAACAGTAAGTCCTAAAAAACGATGTATTCCACCCATCCATTCAGCATCCCTACCTGCCAAATATTCATTTACTGTAACAATATGAACACCTTTACCAGTTAAAGCATTTAAATATGCTGGAAGTACACTAGTTAAAGTTT
>CANQUW010000058.1 GCA_947627145.1 uncultured Bacilli bacterium | reverse complement strand
GTAAACTCTTTTATTACATTAAGTCTTTTAATAGCAGTCTCAGTCAAAACCTTTTGTTTTTTATACATGAGATAAGCATAAGCAAACCTGTCACTTCTGCCAACACGTCCTCTAATCTGATAAAGTTGACTAAGTCCAAATCTATCTGCATCAAAAATAATTAAAGTATTTACATTAGGAATATCAATACCTGTTTCAATAATTGTAGTACATAACAAAATATCATACTTATGCTCTGTAAAATCCAGCATTCTATCTTCTAATTGTTCTTTACTAAGTTGACCATGAGCACAAACAATTCTAGCATCTGGAACTAACTTCTGTATTTCAAAAGCCTTTCTTTCAATAGACTCAACTCTATTATAAAGCATAAATATTTGACCACCACGAGAAAGTTCCTTATAAACAGCATCCTTAATAATCTGTTCATTTTCATCTATCACATAAGTTTGAACAGGATAACGGTTAACTGGCGGAGTCTCAATTAAAGATAAACTCCTAATACCAGTAAGTGACATTTGCAAAGTACGTGGAATCGGTGTTGCAGTCAAAGTTAAAACATCAACATTATTTTTATACTCCTTTATCTTTTCTTTATGAGTAACTCCAAAACGTTGTTCTTCATCCACTACAAGAAGTCCCAAATCCTTTGGACACACATCATTACTCAATAACCTATGGGTACCAAAAACCAAATCCATAGTACCATCCTTGAGTCCTTCCAAAATTCTTTTTCTCTCTTTTGGTGTAGTGAATCTATTTAAAATACCAATATTAACTGGAAAATTTTGAAATCTTTCAAGAGCATTCTTATAATGTTGATTCGACAAAATTGTAGTAGGACACAAAAACAATACTTGTTTAGAATCAAGAATAGCTTTAAAACATGCAACAAAAGCAACCTCAGTTTTACCAAAACCAACATCTCCACATAAAAGTCTATCCATTGGTTTTGAAGATTCCATATCTTTTTTTATCTGTGAAATAGCAAGTCTTTGATCAGCAGTTAAATCAAAATCAATATCATCTTCAAACTGAAGTAAAAGTTTATTATCATGAGAAAATGAAAATCCTTTTTGACTTTCTCTTAAAGCATAAAGTTTTATAAGTCTTTTAGCAATATCTTGAGCTTTTTTACGTACCTTATTCTTAGTTTTTTGCCATTCACTTCCACCCAATTTATTAATTCTAGGAACTACTCCTTCTTTACCAGAAAATTTATTTAAAACATCTATCTTTTCAACTGGAATATAAAGTTTATCATTACCTTTATACAAAACTTCTATATAGTCTTTATTAAGACCAGAAACCACAAGACTTTTCATACCATTATAAATTCCAATACCATTTACCTCGTGAACTACATAATCTCCAATCTCAAGTTTATCTAAACTTTTAATTTTACTAGTATGTTTAAGTCTAGTTTTATATTTCTTATTTTCATTTTTAATTTTAAATAATTCCGTTGGTGAGATAAAAACATAATCACCATAACAAAAACCTTTTTCTAAATTTCTTACAACAATATTTATTTTACATTTTATGACATTATTTACATCGTTTAACACGAAAGGTACGTTTAAATGTTTTGTAATAGCATTTATTTGATGTTTTTTAAGACATATTACGACTGTTTTTTTATCTTGGAGCATTTTTCTTAAATATGCCTCTATTCTAGAAATATCTTCACTAAATAAAGGAACCTCATAAACATCATATCTACATATATCAATATCTTTTAAAGTTATATTATTAAGATTCATATAATAAATATTTTCATTTGTATAAACATTATCTAAAGAATTCATATAATTAAAAGTAAAATCTTTATCACGACTATTTCTATAAACAAGCATTTCTTCTTCTAGAGCCATATAACTATTTTTTATTTGTTCATAATCTTTAAACACAGTAACAAAATTAGAATATTCAGAAATAGAAGAAACGTTTTTAGAATACTTTTCTAAATACTTTTGCTTATACTCTTCTTCATTCACTTTAACATCTACTAAAAACTCCGAACATGGAAAAATAGTAATTAAATCCATATTAGAAATAGACTTCTGGGTTTCAGGATCAAAGCTTCTTATTGACTCAATTGTATCTCCAAAAAATTCAATTCTAATAGGATTATCTTCACCAAGAGGAAACACATCTAAAATATAACCACGACTTGCAAATTCTCCAGTATTAGTAACAATAGTTTCTCTCTTATATCCCATACTAAATATCTTATCTATAAATTTAGAAAAATCTATATCTTCATTTTTTTTTATAGATATAATACTATTTTTATATTTTTCTTTAGTAGGTAAAAATCTAAGATATCCCATCAAATTAGTTACAACAATCTTTTTTTTATTAGAATTAACTACATAATTTATTGTCTCAAGTCTAGTAATTTCTAAATCAGGACTTGCTGCTAGAGACTCACTAGTTAAAAAATCATCCATAGGAAACAAATAAACATCATCTGTATAATTAGAAATAGAATTATAAATTTTATTTGCTTCATACAAAGAATTCATAACAACTAGTAAATCTTTATCTTGTTTTAAAAGTAAATTATATAAATAGACACAAAAAAACTCATCGGTAATTCCTACTATACCCCTATTACCAATGTTTTTTGGATTATCAATTTTTACCAAATCATCAAATATACTCATAATCCTCACCTATTTATTTTTACTATTATATTTGCTCATCATTTCATTAAAATCCAAAACAAAATAATCATCTAATATATTATTAACAATATCTCCCAAACTATTAAGTATTTCTTTTTCTTCTTTACTAAATTTTCCTAATACATAGTTTATTGTATCAATTTTCTTATCATTAGAAATACCAATTTTTAATCTCTTATAATTTTTTGTAGAAAGCATCTGTTCAATATTTTTAAGACCATTATGTCCACCACTACTACCTTTTGCTTTCAATTTATAATTTCCTATATTAAGATCTAAATCATCGGAAATAACTAAAATATCGGAAGCATCTATATTAAAATAATTAACAAATTCAGAAACTACAGTACCACTTAAATTCATATAAGACTGAGGTTTCAAAAATATTACATCTTCACCATTTATTTTAGTTTTTAAATACATACCATTAAATTTCTTATGAAAACCATCAATTCCCTTATACTTTAAATAATTATCTAAAAACATAAATCCAGTATTATGACGAGTACCCTCATACTCACGTCCAGGATTACCTAGTCCAACAACTAACTTCATTATATCACTTACCTTTCGTATGATATTCCTTATAAATAATAGACTTAGCAACTTTTCTTTCACTTGCAACTTTCTTAATTGCATCTTTTTCACTCATACCATCATCTAAATATAGTTTGATATGCTCTAAAATTGATATAGATGAAAAATCACTAACTTCACTATTACCTTCAACAATAATAACAAATTCACCCTTTAATGTATCAATATCTAATAAACTACTAATATTTCCTCTGTAAATTTCTTCATACTTTTTAGATAGTTCTCTACATATACAAATATTTCTATCTCCAAAAATATCTTTCATATCAACCAAAGACTTTAAAAGTCTATGTGGAGCCTCATAAAATATTAATGTGTTTTTTTCTCGTTTTAACTCTTCTAATTCCTTTCTTCTCTTTGAATCCTTAGAATTCAAAAATCCGTAAAAAGTAAATGGAGATGGACTAATTCCAGATGAAGTTAAAGCAGGGACAAAAGCAGTTGCACCAGGAAGTGACACTACATTAATATTATTTTTTATTGCTTCTTTAACAATCTCATAACCAGGATCACTAATAATAGGAGTACCTTGATCAGTAACAAGTGCAATATCATTACCATCTATAATTTTAGATATAACTTTTTCTTTTATATTTTTTTCATTATATTCATGACAGCTAATAAGTTTTTTCTTAATATCATATTTTTTAAGCAAATTACCTGTCACTCTAGTATCTTCACATAAAACTAAATCTACACTTTTCAAAACATTAAGTGAACGAACAGTAATATCTTCTAAATTACCAATAGGTGTTGGAACTAAATACAAACTTTTACTTCCATCATAACTCTTTTGATTCATACTATTTATTCACCTCACTAAGTAACTTTTTATATTCCAAAGTCTCACCATCTTCATCATACATAATAAATGGTGCTTCTATCTTTAATCCTACATTACCATTTTTTATGCCTTCAATAAAAAACAATTTTGCATTCTTTTTTTCATTATGATAAATAAATCTAATCTTCTTTGGCTCAATATTATATTTTCTATATAAAGCCAAAATTTCTATTAACCTTTCCGTTCTGAATATAATAGAAAGATTTCCTTTATTTTTTAATAATTTTTTGCTAACTTTAAAAATATCTTCCAAAGTAATATTTTTTTCATGTCTACTAATTTTCTTAGAATCAGAGTTAGGAAGATTATTATAACTATCATTAAAAAAAGGAGGATTACAAACTATAGTATCATAAACATTAGGCTTACTATTAATAGAAAAATTAACAATATCATCATTATAAATCTCAACTTGATTATCTATTTTATTTAACTTCATATTTTCTAAAGCAACACGACACACATCATATTGAATATCAACACCATAAATTTTTGCTTTAGTTCTAAGAGAAAGTATTAAAGGAATAGACCCAATACCAACTCCTAAATCTAATATTTTTTGAGTTCTATCATTAATAGTTACAAAATTTGCAAGTAACAAACTATCAACAGACAATGAAAGCATATTATCATCTTGAATTATCTTTCTGTCATATCCAACTACATCAGTTACTTTTCGCGTATAACTCTTCATTTGCATATTCAACTACCCCTTGATTTTTATATTCAACCTTAACTGTTCTCTTAAACACATCAACACCAGTTATTTTTCCTACTCCATCTTTTGTTTCTACAATAGTACCTAAAGAAGGTAAATCCTTTTTTAATTCAGTATAAGTATCATCTTCATAATTAAGACAACATAAAAGCCTACCACAAACACCATTAATTTTACTAGGATTAAGAGCTAAAAATTGATTCTTTGCCATATTAATAGACACACTAGTAAAATCAGTTAAAAACGTATTACAACATAAGAATAAACCACAAGGGCCAATACCACCAATACGTTTAGCCTTATCTCTTACTCCAATCTGTCTAAGTTCTATTCTTGTTTTATATTTTTGGGCAAGTTTTTTGGCAAGCTCCCTAAAATCAACCCTACCAGATGAAACAAAGTAAAAAAATAATTGATTACGAGAAAAAGTATATTTAGCCTCAACAAAACTCATATCAAGTTCCAAGTCTTTAGCAACTCTCTTAGCATACTTTAATGCGTTATTAGCTTCTTCATCATTTTTCATACTAATAGCTAAATCTTTTTTAGTTGCAACACGAATTATCTTAGGAACAGGCATTGATAAATTATCTTTACTTTCCTGCTTAACATCTGTCTTAACAATACCGATTTGTAATCCACTCTCATTTTCAACAATTACAGTATCTCCTTTTTTTAACTTTAAATCATTAACTAAATAATAACTAATATCACTATCATTATTAAGCAAAATACCAATTACATCATACATTATAAATTCACCTCCATATAACCAATAATAAAACTATCTAACCAAAGTTTAAAATTAACATTATATCTCAACTTTTTTCTTTCTTCACTAACAAATTCAATTAAATCTGTCAATTTTATTTTATCTAACTTTTCTAAATTATCTTTAATAACCTGAGAATCATTCAAAATACTTTTCTCATCTCCTAGATAATTATAATACTTTTTTTCTAACAAATCTAATATTTTAATAGTCTGTTTCTTATCTACAAATAATTCTTCTATAATTTTATTATAATTTATAAATGCGTTTTTAGAAGAAGTAAAAATTTCAAAAAAGTGGACAAGTAAATTATCATCGTCAGGAGCATCTTTTAAAATATTATCCATAGTAAGAACTTGACACCTAGAAATAATAGTATCAAGTAACATATATCTATTTTTAACAACTAATAATGCAATAACACCATCACTAGGTTCCTCTAAAAACTTAAGCATTGAGTTTGTTGATTCTTTATTCATTTTATCAGCTTCAAATATCACATATATCTGCTTATTACCTAATGACTTAGTTTTAAATTTCCTTTTTACATTACTTAATTGTTCTTTCTTTATAAATTGACCATCAGGATACACTTTTTCCAAATCAGAAAAATTATTATTATCAATTAAATTACAAATACGTACATATTCATTATCAGAATAATCTTTAGAAAAAATTAATTTTACAAGATCAATAATCGCATTTTCATAATCATCATTATCATTAGTTTCAATAATATAAGCGTGAAAAAAATGATCTTTATTAATAAAATTCATTTTTACTTGTTGATAAAATTTTTCATATTTTGTAATTTCTTTTAACATAATTACCTCACAATGTAAACATTTTCAAAATTATTAAAGCAAAAATCGCTGGTGTGCCAAGTAATCCAATTAAACATATAGTAATTAAATTTATAGGTATAACAAGATTAAAATTAGCTGCAATTAAATTATAACCATACAAAACAAAAGCTCCTAAAATAAAACGTTTTATATATGCTAAAACTTTTTCCATAACATTACCTCACTTTAGTAAAAATTATGAAAAAAATATATTTTTATGATATTTCCTTTCTATCATTAAGAGCCCTTTCTAAAGTTAAAGTATCAATATACTCCATATCAGCACCAATTGGAAG
>CANQUW010000057.1 GCA_947627145.1 uncultured Bacilli bacterium | reverse complement strand
ATGTAATATAAAATATTAAAGAAAGGAGAATCTAATATAGTGATTAATAAAAAAATCACATAATTAGATTATACGTGGTTTTTATGAATAATGAGAAATTTTTACAAAATTTAGAGAATGTTTGTTTAGATAATGTTTTTATGTTATATCAAAATAAGAGAAGTTCTTTTAAGAATTATGTTATGGCTTGTAATACTAATGATATATATAATTGTATTATGGGTGAAGAATTATTTGATGAGTTGGAGTTTAGTGTAGATTTTCCTGATATTTATCAAAAAATGGATTATTATGAGAATTTTTATAGTGATAAACACATGAGAAATATTTTTAGTTTTAGAGATATAATTATGAATTATGGTAATGTTATTAATTTTATGCTTACTGATTCTGTTAATAAGTGGAATAAAGAAAATAAGTTGTGTTGTAAGAATTTAGATAAAGAAGATGTATATGATTTAGGTAATTATTTTATAGAGAGTAATAATCTTGATAATAATTTAATTGATAAATTTATAAAAAATAATAGAATTGGTATGTTTGATGTTTGTGATGGATTTTTTTTACCTGATTTAATAGATGATAATGATTTTATAGTACTTCCTTTAGATAAATTAGATTATTACCAAGTTGCATCAACTCTTGCACATGAAGCTGGACATAGTGATGATTATAATAATATGACTAAAAGGGAAAAGGAATTATATAGTTATTTATCAGTTTATAAAGAAGTTAAGTCTGAAAGTATGCAAAATAAATTTAATGATTTTTTAGTTGATGATAAGATATGTGTTTCTATTGGTAATTATTTAAAGAAAAGTCAATTATATACAATGTATTATTATTTTAATGAATCAATGAAATTATTTAATGATATAGATCGTTATAAAGAAGTTGATAGACAACAGCTTATTGATTCAGTTACTTATTCTGTTGGTTTTCTTACTGCATATTATTTAGATTATTATAAAGAAAAAGAAAATACTTTTAATGAAGCTCATAAAAAATGTTATGATTCATCTTTGCTTTATGGTCTTGATATTAATGAAAATAGAGTTAGTAAAATATTAAAAAAAGAAATTAATAATATAAAATAAAGGTGATAATTATGAAACAAAATGATAAAATATATTCAATGATTTTAGATTATAAAAACAAATTGTTAGAAAGTAAAGATATCGATAAATACTATTTATCATTACTTTCTTTTAATAGGGTTTATTCTTCTATTACAGGTAAAAATATATTTAATAAAATGAAAGATTGTGATGAACTTTTAATTAAAGAAATTAATGAATATGAAGAAAAACATAATTCTATATATGAAAAGAATATGAGTATATTTTGTGATAGAGATGTTAGGTATTTATATGATACTATAAAAAGTGAGTTAAATAGTGTTAATGTTGATTATGATATTACTAATAAAATTAATTCTTCTGAGCAATTATTGTTAATTAGAGATTTTTTTAAAAATATTAATAAAAAAGATTTAGAAATATTTGATGATATATATTTAAATGATAGAATTATTACTTATGATTCAAATGAAAACCGTATGGGTGTTATGGTATATGATTTTGTAAGAGATGAACCATATGTATTTATACCTAATCCAAGTTGTGATTATTATACATGTGCCCGTCAGATACATGAAGTTGGACATGCAATTGGTATTGAAAATATAAATGTAAAAAATAAAAGTAGTTATTATTTTAATTCTCCTAATGTAGAGGTTATTAGTCAATATTATGAAAATAAATTTTATAATTATTTGATAGAAAAAAATATTTGTAAAGAAGAAGGTAAAAAATTAAAATTTGATTTTTTCAAAATGATATCTTATTTTTTAAAAGATAGTTTGACTACGAATAATTTGGCTAATAAGGCACAAGATTTAAAATACGCGCTTGGAGCGGTTATGGCAATGCAACTTGAAAATGGTGGTAATGATGCTGTTAAAGAATTTTATAATAAACAAAGTGAAATATATGTTCCTAATTTAATTACTAATTTAGAAGATGATATTAAAGTATTAAAAAAAGAAATTAATAATATAAGATAAAACTATATAATTTATAAACATTAGAAACTTGATGTAGAAATCAAGTTTTTATTTTGTTCTATTTTATTCAAGAACTTTATTTGGGTGTTTTCATATATAATAATAGAGGTGGTATTTTGGATAACGAATATGTTGTAAAAGAGGGAGATACTTTATATGGAATTAGTAAACAGTTTGGTGTTTCTGTTAATGATTTGATGGATGCTAACGATATGAAAAATGATGTTGTTGTTTTAGGATCTACTATGGTTATACCTGAAGAAAAACCTATTACTTATACAGTTAAAGCAGGAGATAATCTTTATAATATTGCAAAAGACTTTGGTGTTAGTGTTAGTGATATAGTGGATGCTAATGGTATTAGTGGAGATAGTTTAACTATAGGAGATGTTTTAATTATTCCATCAGTTGGTAGTAGTCCTTCTTTTATAAATTATATAGTTACTAGTGGAGATGATTTATATTCTATTGCGAAACGTTATAATACTACAGTTACTGCTATAAAGGAACTTAATAATATTGCTGGTAATGAGTTAAGTGTTGGAGATGTTATAAAGGTTCCTACTGTACTTGTTGATGATGTTAGTTTAATAGGAGAAGGTACTTATAAAGAATATACAGTAAGACCTGGAGATAATTTGTATACTATTGCTAAAAGTTTTGGAGTTAGTGTAGATGATATAAAAAATATTAATAATCTTACTAGTAATAGTTTAACTGTTGGAGAGGTTTTAATGATTGGTGAGTATATTCCTAATCCTTTACTTGGACTTTCTTGTTATAAGGATAGTAATACTATTACTTATATAGTAAAAAAAGGAGATAATTTATATGATATAGCAAAAGAGTATAATACTTCAGTTAGTGCTATAAAAGAGATTAATAATCTTACTAGTAATGATTTAAGTGTTGGACAAATTCTTAAAATAGAGGAGGTTAAATAATGAATTTTATAACTTATGATGATTTTAAAAAAACAGATAGTTATAATGACTTTATTAAGAAAAATCCTAGTTTAGGTAGATTTAAAGTGCAAGTTAGTATGGGAAGTGGTGGTGTTCCTGTTAGTGGAGCGGAAGTTTTAGTTACTAAAGATATTGGAGATAAAAGGGTTTTATTTTTTAAGGGGAACACTAATGAGAGTGGAATGATTGATGATATAAAGGTTCCAGCACCTATAGGTATTACTGATTTTTCAGAGCAAGAGTTTCCTAAGTATACTGAATATAATCTTTCAGTTATTGATAAAAGAAATGATACTATTAGAGAGTATGTAATTCAAGCTTTGGGAGATGTTAAGGCAATACAAAGTGTTAATATAGTTCCAAAGGGTGGTTATAATGGCTAGAATAAATTATCCTACTATTCCTAAAAATATTACTGTTCATTTAGGCTCTCCTGATGAAGCTGCTGAGAATGTTACTATACCTTTTAGGGATTATATAAAAAATGTTGCATCTAGTGAGTTATATGCTAATTGGCCAGTGGATGCTTTAAAGGCTAATATTTTGGCACAGATTAATTTTGCCCTTAACAGAGTTTATAATGAATGGTATAGGTCTAGTGGTTATAATTTTGATATAACATCTCTTCCAAAGTATGATCAAACCTATGTTAAAGATCGTGAAATTTACGAGAAGATATCACAGTTAGTCGATGAACTCTTTAATACTTATTTTACTAAAGGAGAGCAGGTACAACCTTTATTTGCTTCGTATTGTGACGGAAAAGAAGTTAAGTGTGATGGTCTTAGTCAATGGGGGAGTGTTGAACTTGCTAACGAGGGTAAAGATTTTAAAGAGATACTTATGTATTATTATGGAGACGATATAAATTTTGTTTTTAATGCACCACTTGAAGATAGAACAGAGTCTTATCCAGGTTATGAGATAAAAGAGGGTATTGCTGGGGATATGGTTTTAGAAATAAAAAGAGAATTAAATAGAATATCTCAAAATTATCCGGCTATTCCTGTTATTGAAGAAGAGGATATATTTTTTACTCCTGATTTAGAAGAGGCGATAAAGGCTTTTCAGGAAGTATTTAACTTAAATGTTACAGGTGTAGTTGATAGTGCAACTTGGTATAAAATAAAGTATGTTTATAATAGTGTAAAAAGAATAAGTGATATATATGGAGAGGGTATTAGTGTGGAAGAAGCTACTAAAAAATATCCTACACAACTTAAGTATGGGGATGTTGGTAGTTATATAAATCCACTTGCGTATTATCTTCAAGCAATTGCTTATTTTGATCCTAGTATTCCTTATTTGGAAGTAAGTGATAATGTATTTGATGAGAATCTTAGAACGATGGTTATTGCTTTTCAGAAAGAAAATGGTCTTAACTCTAATGGAATAGTTAATGTTGATACTTGGATTAAATTAAAAGAAGTTTATAATGATATAGTGGATAAGTTACCACTTAGATATAGACAATACGAAGATTTGTTCTTTCCTGGAAGATATTTACTTAAAGGAATGATGGGAGAAGATGTTATACGTTTACAAGTTTTACTTTATGAGATATGTGTTAAGACTAAGTCTATTCCTGGTGTTGTTATTAATGGTATGTTTGATGATTTAACACAAAGTTCTATTATAGATTTACAGAAAAGGTTTGGTTATGAAGAAACTGGTGTTGTTAATCCAAGTACTTGGAAATCTATTGTAGATTTGTCTAGAGAGTAGGAAAAATGTAAAATGTGTAAAGTAATTTTATGAGGAAATGTTGAGAAATAAAGAAATATTTAAAAAATATTTTACGTAAAATCAACTGTTTTTTGTGAAAATATAATTTTTCTTTGAATTCCGTTGAAAAATCGTCTAATTTTGTAAACAAACAAAAACGCAATTTGTTATAAAACAAAGGAAAAATCGTCGTTTTAGTTTACGTAAACTAATTTGTGCAACCGGTTGCACAAATTTTTCTGTAAAATATGTAAAATTACAAATTCAAGCACTTTTTGAAGAGGATTTGTGTACTTTTCCTGGGAAAGTACACTTTTTCGGGTGAAAAACAGTGTGAATTTTAAAAATTGGTTATTTTATTATTTGATTTAAATGTTGTATAGTACTACTTCAAAGGCGAGGTGATTTTTAATGCTTGATAAAAGTTTTTACGAAATATCTGATAATATTAAAAACATGATTACAAAAACTCAATTAGATGTTATGTCTCATGCTAATAAAAAATTAGTTAATTTATATTATGAGATAGGTCATATATTATATGAAAAAAGTGATTGGGGTAATAAATTTATTGATTCTTTATCACTTGATATAAAAAAATCTTTTCCTAAACTAAAAGGTTATTCATCTAGAAATTTAAAATATATGAAAATGTTTTATAATGAATATAAAGATAATGACGAATTTTTGGAGATTGCTTGTTTATTGCCTTGGAAACATAATGTATTATTAATGCAAAAAGTTAAAGATGCTGATATTCGTAAATGGTATATGGAAAAATGTTTAGAAGAAGGATGGTCAAATACAGTTCTTGTTTATCAAATAGATACGGATCTTTATAAAAGGCAGATTGGTACTGTTAAACATAATAATTTTAAACTAACTATGGATAAAAATAGTGAACTTGCTGATGAAATAATGAAAGAACCTTATGTTTTTGATTTGATAGAGTTAACAGAACATTTTAAGGAAAGAGAATTGGAAGATAAGATGATAGAGAACTTAAAGAAAATATTTTTAGAGTTTGGTCGTGGTTTTTCATTTGTTGGTAATCAATACAAAGTAACAGTAGATGATGAAGATTTTTATATTGATTTATTATTTTACCATACAAAATTGAAATGTTATGTTGCGATAGAATTAAAAACTGGTAAATTTAAGCCAGAGTATGCTGGGAAGATGAGTTTTTATTTAACTGCACTTGATAATGAACTAAAAACAGATGATGATAATAGGTCTATTGGACTTATTCTTTGTAGAAGTAAAAGTAATAAGGTTACTGATTATACACTTAAATATATTAATCTTCCAGTTGGTGTAAGCGAATATAAAATCTTAAATAGAAAAGAACGTAAAATGATAGAGGATTGTTTGGATGAAAATTTGGAAGATAATTATATTTTGAATTAAATAAAAAAAGAAACATCTCTCCAACGAATGATGTTTAAAAAAACCTCAAACAGAACGTCCTAAACGATTGGAGCACTTGTTTCTTGATTAACATAATACTATAAATATGCATTTCAGTCAAGTTTATTTTTCTACTATATGTTAATTGATATTCGCGAAAAAAGTGTCAAAAATAGTAAAATTAATTGAAAGAAGTTTCTAGTTTCTGTTATAATGAATAAAGAAAGTAGGCGTGATAATAATGGCTTTAAAATATGATGAGAATTCTATAAAAGTACTTGAAGGGCTTGAAGCAGTTAGAAAAAGACCTGGTATGTATATTGGGTCTACTGATAAGAGAGGTCTTCATCATTTAGTTTGGGAAATAGTTGATAATGCAATTGACGAGGCTATTAATGGTTTTGGTAATTATATTAAAATAGTTATTCATAGTGATAAGAGTGTTAGTGTAGAGGACTTTGGACGTGGTATGCCTGTTGGTATGCATAAAACTGGTAAGAGTACGCCTGAAGTTATTTTTACTGTGCTTCATGCTGGAGGTAAATTTGAATCTAGTGGTTATAAAGTCTCTGGTGGACTTCATGGTGTAGGAGCAAGCGTTGTTAATGCTCTTTCAAAAT
>CANQUW010000056.1 GCA_947627145.1 uncultured Bacilli bacterium | reverse complement strand
GCAGTTGGAACAGAAATATAAATATCTCCTAAAACTCTATAATCATAAACTTCTACAGTAGAAGTCTTATCATCTTCTAAAGCAAAACTAATAACATCAGTTGGTCTATCAATATTTCTAAATTGTTTATTAATAGAATGTATCTTTTCATCATCAACTAAAATAACATTCATCTCTATATGATTAAGTTCCTCAACTTCAAGTGCTACTCTAAGTACTTCTTTAATTGCATCTACTTCTTTTATTTCTTCATCTAATTCATTAATTACTTCAATATTATTCATAAAACTCTCCTTCTATAATAACGTTAAACATCCCATAAGTAAAAATATAGATATTATATTAAGTACAACCTCACTTTTCAAAAATTCTGGTAAACTATCTGCAATATGAACAAATATTACATAAAGAACATATCCAATCAAACCACCAACTACATTAAGTAAAATATCATCTATATCAAATACTCTTCCAATAGACATTTGAACCCATTCAATAGAAATACTTGCAACAAGTATCAAAAACAATATTATATAATGCTTCTTAGGTTTTAATATAATACTTATAAAAAGTCCAAAAGGTAAAAACAAAAATATATTACCTAGTACATTTTTTATAAAAAGTCTACTTCCAAATTCATATCTTAATATTTCTCTAAATGGTATAAAATTATTATTAGACCAACTAACAACATCTTGATAAGTTACAACTTGGAACAAACATAAAATATAAATTATAAATGAAAGAAAAAATAATTCTTTATATAATACAAACTTCTCATGTTTTTCTATTAAATATGTAATTCTAAGTGATATTATAATAATAGAAGATATTAAAACCATAGGCCAAGTAAAATCTACTACACCTTGAATTGCCCTAGAAAGAGACATCATAACTACTCCTCCTCTTCGTTCTTTGGAATTTCTTTATCTTTTATACTCACATAATCAGTAATGTCCTCAGAAACTTTAAAAAATACATCTACTAATATTTTACCCTTTTTTTCGTATCTTTTCAAAACTTTTTTAGAAATAATTGTATCTCTATTTCCAAGTTGTGACAAAAGTTTATCTGAAGCAATCTTTAAAGCCACATTATCTACATTATTAATATTATATTTATGATAAGTATTCTTAACTTCTTTTAACTTAACAATACCAAAGGATACAGGTAAAATATTATTATTTATAACAAACTTATTATCACTCTCATATTCTTTGTATTTAGAAAACAAATTATAATCTTTATTTAAATATTTAAACTGTAAAACAGTATTTTCTTTATTTGTATATAAAGTCTCTTTATATACTTTAGGTATTAAAACACTAACATTATACCATACTTCTCCAAATACAACACCTTCTGCTCTAACTTTGCTAACATAATCTTCTTTATTTTTGATAAATCCACTAATTATAACATCTCCACGTTTTACATAATCATACTTCTTTTTTTGTACTTCTCCATGTTCTGCTTCTATTCTTAAAATCATCGCATCTTTCTTAGCAACTATATCTTGCTCACCATCTAATACTTTAACTTTATTTTTTTTCCTTTCTTCAACATTAACAATATAAGTAGTACCACTAACTTTAATCTCTAACCATTCTAACTTTTCTTTTTCCTTCTCTAAAATTTTATCAAGTATTTCCTCTCTTTTTTTAAAACTCTTCTTAAATCTATAAGGCTTAATATTATATTCATACAAATCACGTCTTACTAAATCACGTATTTCTTTATTAGTATGTAAAATTTCTACTCTAAATATTAACGATGATAAAAATGTAAGTAGTAAATATGTTAAAAATATCGCACCTAAAAACAAACTATACTTTTTTAGAAGTCTTTTATATTTAACTGGACCATAAGTATTAATAACTTCTATTTTATAACTAGTCTTTAACTTTTTTATTTTTTCATAATTATCACTATCTACTATAATAATACATTCATCTTTCTTAATAGAACTATAATCAAAATAAATTTTAAAAGAAATCAAAGTATTAATAAATCTATTAAAATCTCGTCCTTTAATTTTTAATTTATAATAATCTTTAATCATTAAAATCTACCTCAATTTTTTTAATCTTACCAGAAAGCAAAACCTCTTCATTTGCAAGTTTTAAAAGAGACATATCTTCTCCATATATATGTACTTTTCCTTTTAAAGTTAAAAGTATTACTTCACCACCAGTAAGTGATAATATTTCTTTATAATTAATAACATGAAGTTTATTAGTATATAAAGTAAGTCTAAATTCGCTATCTTCTATATAATTAGACAATTTAGAAAACATATAAACCACCTTAATTTAAACTATGAAAAAAAGAGGTTTTTTAGTCCTCTTTTAGTCTATCGAATGTAACATTACCTAACCTTCCACTTCTTAAATCAGTAAGTATTATATTAGAAACTTTAGAATAATCAGCAACCCCACCACGAGAAAGTGCCCCACGACGTTGTGCAATTATATCGTATGTTTCTATAAAGTCAGGATCTATTTCTTCTATTCCATATCTCTTATAAAGCTCATCTGGATAATATTTATACATAGTCTCTAATATAAAAGTAGCAAGAGTATTAATATCTAGTATTTCTTCTTTAATAGATGAAAAACTAGCAAGTGTTTTAGCACCTTCTTGATTATCAAGTCTAGGCCATAAAACTCCAGGAGAATCCAAAAGCTCTATATCTTTATTAATTCTAATCCAACTTAAATTTTTTGTAACACCAGGTCTATTACCAACAGTTGCACTTCTCCGACCAACAAGTCTATTAATTAAAGTACTCTTACCAACGTTAGGAACCCCTAAAATAAGTGCTCGAACAGCACGACTCTTAAGTCCCTTTTCTTCTCTTTTAATATTTTCTTCCTTTAAAATTTCTCTAGCAACAGAAACAATTGAACTAACATTATCAGAAAGAAGATTAAGTGCAATTACATGATAACCTAATTTTTTATAATATTCTATAAATTTATCTGTTTCTTTTTTATCACACAAATCATATTTAGTCATAATTAAAATTCTAGGTTTACCATGAGTCCATTCATCAATATCAACAATCTTAGAGGACATAGGCATACGAGCATCCACCACTTCCAAAATTATATCAACAAGTTTTAATTTTTCTTGTACTTCTCTTTTAGTCTTAGCCATGTGCCCTGGATACCAGTTTATATTTGTCGAATTTTGTCGATTTTCCATTTAAGTCACTTCCTCCCTATATTTTCTTCTTATAAAAAAGTATTACATCTTCTTGGTCTTGCTCTTGTTCAATTAAAGTTTTGATATATTCTTTAACCCCTAAATGAAAATATATTTCAATATTTCTAACGGCTTCCGGACCTACTCCTAAAGATAATTCTGTATATCCTCTTTCTTTCAAATCACTTTCAACAAATCTATATAATTTGCTAAAATATCCTTTCCCTTCATATTCTTTATTAGTTCTAAAAGCAGCCAAATAAGCCATACTATCACTTAATAAACCTGATGGTTCACTTATATCTCCTATAAATGCAGAATTTTTAATATAAGCAGTTATCTCACATATTATTTCCTTATTTAAAAATCCTAAATATGAAATAGTACTATTTTCATCAAAATGTTTAAGTGCATTTTCTTTAAATTCAATCCATTTATTGCTTCCTGGATGTATTTCAACCAAATAATCCCATCTTTTTAATAATTCTTTTCTATTAGCAACTTTACAAATAAAATTGTCCACTTGTATCACTTCCTTTTTTATTATCTATATAAATTCTTTAAGACATTAGTTAGACAATCTTCTGAAATACAAATATATTTTCTGATTCTCCATATAAATAATAACAATCTAATCAGCACTGCCGACCAAATCAGATAAAATTCATAACGTCGTAATCACTTTCGCTTTGTATTATATCATATTAAACAATCTAATACTACCAATAAACTTACCTAAAAATATTCTCCAAACCAGTCGAATTCGACGGATTTAAATTTTAGATTATAACATGTTTAAAAATAAATCACACTGAACTTAAGCTAAATAATTTTTCATTGATAACTTATTCGATTTTCTACTAATTTTTTCAAAGACTCAAACATCATTTCACTTTGTTTTTCTCTATATTCCTTTTCTTTTTCATATTCTTCTACTGTATATTTTTTTAACCTAGACAATACAAAACTTCTATTATCTTCCAAAATATCAATTATTTTATTAATCATTTTTAACTCATCATAAGTAACCTCTTTTTTCGATAAAAATTGTGTATCTAAAACAAACTCATATACCATTTTATTATCACATTTAACTAATCTTGCTGCAATAATTAAAGAATAATTTATATCAATTAAAAACTCACTACTACTAAAATTAGTACTTAATCAAAAAATAATTATTTCTATATTCTAGTTAATTATTACAAATAACTTAATTAACTTTTCATCTTCAGTTGTACGATATTTTCGTACAACTGACTTCCATATTTTTTAGATTTTAATTTCAGTTGTCCCAACTTTGAGGACAACTAACTCTCACCATCATTATTTATTATTTTAAATGATTTCTATATTTCAGTTGGTTAGTAAAACTAACCAACTAACTTCATTATTTTTCATCTTCAAATGCACAATTTTTTCGTGCAGTTCTCACTATTATTTAGGATTTGTCTTTAATTCATCTAAACTAGAAATAGATGATAAAGAAGAATTTAAATATTTTCTATTTCCAGTAACGTTATCTAAAAACCACGAAGGAGCTTTAAAACTTAAATAATCATCCTCACTCTTAAACTCTACCTCAACTGTCTTAAGACCTTCTAAATAACCAAAATAAATATCTAACTCGGCTACTAAATCCTTATCAATATCTATCAAATATCTTCTCTTTTTTATAACATTACCTAAAGTCTTACTCATAAGATTATCATATACTTCTTTATTTATAGGTAATTCATATTCAGTTGCTATATTTAATTTTTTATTATCATCAACTCTATTCTTATATGTTAAAAAATAATCATCTCCATATTTTCTAATTCTAATAGTAGGATCAGGTTTAATATTTAAATAAGCTTGTTCTATATCAACATATTTATATTTATTTAAATCTGGTATATTATCTCCTACCAAATATTTAATTTCAATCTCTTTCATTTTATAATCCTCCTATAAAATTACAAACTAATATCAGTTCAAAAAAGACTAATAAATTATATATATATAATTATACTACAGATGTTTGAAAAATCAATATTAAAACGTTTATTATTAATAAAAAAGATAGAATAAATCTACCTATAAATTTTTTCTAACATATCAAAACTTTTATTAGCAAAATACTCTCCACTCTTAACATTTAAATTATAAGAATTAAAATTATCAATAATTTCTTCTATACTCTTACCATTATCATTATTTGAATAAATATTTTTACTTTCCATTTCCAAATATACACCAAGTTCTTCTACATCTTGTACATAAATCTCATTTTTACCATTAGAAAGTAAAATGTTTAAATCATTTATTCTAAATAACTCTTTATAACCCAACGCTTCAATAAATCTACATCCACAATCAACATTATTTATTCCACA
This sequence comes from uncultured Bacilli bacterium, assembly GCA_947627145.1. Next base: position 1,313 of record CANQUW010000056.1, on the reverse strand, counting down.
CTTAAGATTTTCTTGATACAAAATATCTCCCGTATCATCATATTTTTTTCTCTTTATAACAAACTCTACTCTATCTTCTACATTTCTAACTAAAATATAATCAGATAATAAATTATGACTATTACTAAAAGATATTTCTATATTATCCTTAACATAATAAATATCTTTCATCATAAACTCTTCTTTAATAGTAAAACCTAAATTTTTAAGTTTTTCCAAAACTTCATCTTTACTATCTAAACTTTTAACACAAATTTCTAACTCACTTTTCATAAATTTATTTAACCTCTTTTCTTATTATTATACGAGCAGCAATTATAAACATCATACTTCCTTTTTAATTTTTGATATGCTTTATCTGCCTTAATTTTATCATCAAATATTCCAAAAACACAACTCCCTGCACCAGTAAGTAAAGAATTTAAAGCTCCATTTTCCAATAATTCATTCTTAACATCATCTAAATCTAATACCATTTCAAAAGAATTAAATAAATTATCACATAACAGTTTTAAATCATTACTAGAAAGTGCCATTACTACTTTATCTGTATTATCTCTAAAGCAAATATCATTATGTTTATCTAATAAATCATACATTTCTTTAGTATTACAAGAAATACCAGGATTTACAACAACAATATTATATTTCAAATCACTATCAATTAATTCTATTTTATCTCCTATTCCTGTCGCAACTAAAGGGACATCATATAAACAAGGTATAACATCCGCTCCAAGAACTTTACCAAGTTCTCTAAATTCTAAATCTGTAAGTTTTAAATCAAAAAGTCTATTCATACCAATTAAAAAACTAGCACAATCACTACTACCTCCACCAAGTCCAGCTTGCATAGGAATTCTTTTAACAAGCTTTACATCTACTCCAGAAACATTAGAATACTTACATTTTAATAAATTATAAGCTTTATAAATAATATTATCTTCATTTTCTAATTCTTTAATATTTACTTCTAAATTAAACATATTATTATCATTTTTCTTGATATATAAATCATCATATAAATCTATCTTTTGAAATACAGATTTAATATCATGATAACAATCTTTACGTTTCTCTAAAACTTCCAAAGTTAAATTAATTTTCGCTCTTGCTTTAAGATATATACTATTCATCATTCTTACCTCACTAATACATTTTATCATAGAAAAAGAAAATCATATAAATTTTTATACGTTTATATGATTAAATAATTATATATATTTATTTTTTTAATCCAAATCTATTAAATGGAAAAATAGTATAAGTAGCATGTCCTAAAATATCTTGTATTGGAATAAATCCTAAAACTC
>CANQUW010000055.1 GCA_947627145.1 uncultured Bacilli bacterium | reverse complement strand
TTAGTAAATCAAAAAGGTGGAGTGGGAAAGACTACAACAAGTATAAACCTTTCTGCATCTTTAGCTTTACTTGGAAAAAAAGTTTTGCTTATAGATTTAGATCCTCAAGGTAATACAACTACTGGTGTTGGAATTAACAAGGGAGATATAGAAAAAAGTATTTATGATGTTTTAGTATCTAAATGCTCTATTAATGAAGCAGTTATAAAAACTAAATATAAAAGATTATATGTTATACCAGCTACTATTAATTTAGCTGGAATAGATTTTGAATTTATAGAAAAAGGGATTACAACTGATAATTTTTCTAAAGGTACACAATTAAGAGAACATTTAAATACTATAAAAGATTCTTTCGATTATGTTATACTTGATTGTCCTCCTTCTTTAGGAGTAATTACTACTAATGCACTTGCAGCATCTGATTCTGTAATTATACCTGTTCAATGTGAATTCTTTGCACTTGAAGGAATTATGCAACTTTTAAATTCTATTATGCTTGCTCAAAAGAGTTTGAATCCTGATTTAGATATTGAGGGAGTTTTACTTACAATGTTAGATTCTAGAACTAATTTGGGATTTGAAGTAGTAGATGATATTAGAAAATTCTTTAAAGAAAGAGTTTATAATACTATTATTCCAAGACTTATTAGACTTACTGAAGCTCCATCTCACGGAGAACCAATTATAGCATATGATCCAAAAAGTAGGGGGAGTGAGGCTTATATAAATCTAGCGAAGGAAGTGATTGAAAGAAATGGAAACTAAAAGAAAGGCTTTAGGTCGTGGTTTAGAAGAACTTTTTTCTAATGAACCAATGGACTTTAATAAGGTAGAAGAAAAGATTATTACTGAGACACCTAAAGATGCTATTGAAAAAGTTCCTATTGCAGAATTACGTAGTAATCCTTATCAACCACGTCAAAAATTTGATGAAGAAGCATTAAAAGAGTTATCAAATTCAATAAAAGAACATGGTGTTTTTCAACCTATTATAGTTAAAAAGAGTATTAAAGGTTATGAAATAATCGCAGGAGAAAGAAGAGTTAAAGCATCAACTCTTGCAGGACTTACTGAGATACCTGCAATAATCAGAGATTTTACTGATGATGAAATGATGGAAATTGCTTTACTTGAAAACTTACAAAGGGAAAATTTAACAGCAATAGAAGAGGCAGTTGCTTATAAAAAAATGTTAGAGCATTTAAAGATTACACAAGATGCTCTTGCTAAAAGACTTGGTAAAAGTAGAAGTCATATAACTAATATGCTTGGACTTTTAGGTTTACCTAATTCTGTTAAAGATTTAATTGCGTCACAAAAAATAAGTATGGGACATGCTAGAGTTTTAAGTAAACTTGAAGATGAAGAACAAATTAATACTCTTGCAGAAAAGGTTGTAAAAGATGAACTTAGTGTTAGACAACTTGAAGACGCTACAAAGGAACATGATGAGTTTGCTCGTAAGAATAAAATTAATGTTGTTCGTAAAAAAACACCTTCAGAATATAAATATTTAGAAGATAGTTTATGTGAAAAATTAGGAACAAAAGTAAAAATAAAGAATAATAGTATGGAAATAAAATTTGTTAATCAAAATGACTTAAATAGATTACTTGAAATTATGAATTTAACTAATTAAAAGGGGTGATTATATGGCTGTGTTGGGTATTGAAATAGCTGAAATTATTACAGTACTTATTAAATGTATAATAAGTATTATAGTAGGTATTATTTTGTATAGATTTATAAGAGGATTTATAATTAAAGTTTTTAGAGGTAGTAGGACTAGTTCAAAATATAAAAAGAAAAAAATTCAAACAGTACAGTCTATGCTTATAAATTTGGTAAAGTATGTTCTTTATATATTTGTAGCACTTTATATTTTAAGTGTTTTTGGAGTTAACGTTAGTGGTATAATTGCTGGACTTGGAGTAGGAGCTGCTTTAATTGGACTTGCTTTCCAAGATACAGCAAAAGATATTATTGCAGGGGTTTCTTTAATAGCAGATGATGAATTTGAAATAGGAGATACTATTCAAATTGGTGACTTTATGGGAGAAGTTATATTTATTGGATTAAAGTCTACTAAAATTAGAAACTTTAAAGGAGAAACACTTATTGTTTCTAATCGTTCAATTGATAAAGTTATAAATTATAATCTTCATAGTTCTCTTGCTATTGTAGATGTATCAGTTGCTTATGAAAGTGATTTAGATAAAGTTGAAAAAACTTTAAATAAACTTGCTAAGAAATTAAATAAAAAACTTGATTATCTAAAAGGAGATGTTGAAATTTTAGGTATTGACAATTTAGATGAAAATGCAATAGTATATAGAGTGACTGTTTTAGTTGAATCAATGAAACATTTTGAAGTTCAAAGAACTTTAAGAAAAGAAATAATCGATGCTTTTAAGAAAGCAGAAATTAAAATACCATATAATCAGATAGAGGTACATAATGCAAAATAATTTAGAATATAAGTTAGGAAGTAAAGTAATGATGAAAAAGCAACATCCTTGTGGTACAAATGAATTTGAGATTACAAGAGTTGGTGCTGATATAAAGATAAAATGTATTAACTGTGGTAGATCTATTTTACTTCCAAGAATAGAGTTTAATAAAAAGATAAAAAAAGTAATCTCTTAGGAGTAGTGATAAAATGAGAAAAGATAAAAAAAGAAGATTAAAGCTTAAAAAATTTTATTTTCATCCGATAACAGTATTTCTATTTTTAAGTATAATATTAGTACTTTTAAGTGCAGTACTTGAATTTCTTGGTGTTCAAAGTACTTACCAATTAGTTAATGAGAATGTTAATGATTTAGAAGCTACTGTTGTATCTGTTGTTAGTCTTTTGAATTTTGATGGAATGAAATATATAATTAGTAGTTCAACTACTAACTTTGTTAGTTTTGCACCACTTGCACAACTTTTAATTTCACTTATTGGTATTAGTGTTTGTGAAGCTACTGGATTTTTGGATGCATTTAGTAAAAAGTATTTAAGAAAATTAAATAAGCCTAAACTTACATTTATAATTTTATTTGTAGGAATTATTTCATCACTTATAAATGATGTTGGATATGCAATACTTATTCCACTTGCTGCGATAATTTATAAAATACTAAAAAGAAATCCACAACTTGGTATTATTACTGCTTTTTGTGGAGTTGCATTTGGATATGGAGTATCACTTTTTATTGGATCAATGGAAGTATCACTTATTCCTTATACTGAGGCTGCCGCTCATTTAATTGATGAAGCTGCTCATGTTAGTTTAAGTTCTAATCTTTTTATAATTATATTTAGTGTGTTTTTGATGGCTATACTTGGAACTTTTGCTATTGAGAAATTTATCGCACCTAAGCTTTCCTCTTATAAAGAAGATAAAGATTTTAGTAGAACTCAAGAGATTGATATTATAGATATAGAAGAATTTGAACAAAAGAAGATAGAAAAAGAAAAAAATCAAAAACGTGGATTACGTTTTGCTTTAGTTACTGGATTTTTGGTAGTTGCATTATTTATATATATGTTAATTCCAAATTTACCACAATCAGGATTACTTCTTGATATGAAACAAAAAACATATTTAAATCAAATATTTGGAGATAGCGCTTATTTCCAAGATGGATTTACATTTATGACTAGTTTATTATTCTTACTTGTTGGAATTGCTTATGGAATAGGTGCGAGAAGTGTTAAAAATGATAAAGATATAGTAGAAAAAGCTAATAGTAATTTTGAGAAAATTGGAAGTTTAATTTTACTTATGTTTGTTGCATCACAGTTTATTTCTATATTTAAGAAAACAGAGATAGGAACCGTTATTGCAGGTAATCTTGCTAATCTAATTCAAATGTTACAATTTGATGGTATACCTTTAATGATACTTGTAATTGTTGCAATTGCGATATCCAATTTATTCTTAACTTCTCCTGCTATAAAGTGGCAAATATTTTCACCAGTTGTTGTACCACTTTTAATGGAGAGTAATATATCACCACAATTTGCACAATTTATGATGAGAGCTGCTGACTCTATGACTAATGGTATTACTCCTTTACTTGCAGCATTTACTATATATTTAGGATACATGAATATTTATAATAAAGATAAATCGAAACCAATTGGTATTATAAAATCAATAAAACTTATTATGCCATACTTTGCTGTAAGTACTTTTATATGGCTTGTGATTATATTTGGATGGTATTTATTAGGAATACCAATTGGACCAAATGTTTATCCTACGATTTAAAAGTGTTGAAATACACTTTTTTTCTTGGTATAATACATTTGTGAAAAGAGGGATATTATGAGTTTATGTGCAGGAATTATTGGACTTCCTAATGTTGGTAAATCTACTTTATTTAATGCTATTACAAAACAAAAGATACTTGCTGAGAATTATCCTTTTGCAACCATTGATCCAAATGTAGGTGTTGTAGTAGTACCAGATGAGAGAATTGAAAAACTTAATGAAATGTATAAACCTAATAAAAAGATACCTACAACTTATGAGTTTACTGATATTGCAGGTTTAGTAAAAGGGGCATCAAATGGTGAGGGTCTTGGTAATAAGTTTTTATCACATATAAGAGAAGTGGATGCGATAGTTGAGGTTGTTAGATGTTTTGATGATAGTAATATTATTCATGTTGATGGTGAAATTAATCCAGTTAGAGATATTGAAACTATTAATTTGGAGCTTGCTATTGCGGATTTAGAAATTATAGAAAATAGACTTGAAAAAGTTTCTAAAAAAGCTAGAACTACTAAAGATAAAGATGAGTTATTAGAACTTGATGCATTAGAAAAGGCAAGAGATGCTTTAAAAGAAAATAAACCTTTAAGACTTGTAGATTTTAGTGATGAAGAAAGATTTGCTTTAAAATCATATAATTTTTTAACTATAAAACCTATAATTTATATTACTAATATAAATGAAGATATGATAGGTATGGAAGATAATATTTATATAAAACAAGTTAAAGAATATGCTAAGGAAGAAAATGCTAAAGTTGTTACTATTTGTGCAAAGTTAGAAGAAGATTTATCTGAACTTTCAGATGATGAAAAAAAGGAACTTTTAGAGGGACTTGATCTTAAAACTTCAGGACTTGATGATTTGATACAAGCAACTTATGATTTGTTGGGTCTAGCAACATACTTTACTGTGGGAAAAGATGAGGTAAGGGCATGGACCTTTAAAAAAGGAATGAATGCAAAAAAATGTGCTGGAATAATTCATACTGATTTTGAAAAGGGATTTATACGTGCTGAAGTTATGTCTTATGATGATTTAGTTGTATGTGGAAGTGAAGTTTCTGTAAGAGAAGCTGGTAAGATGAGACTTGAAGGAAAAGATTATATAATGCAAGATGGAGATATATGTCATTTTAGATTTAATGTTTAATATATTTAAATATAGACTAAGTAAATTATTTTACATTATTTAATATAATTTACTTAGTTTTTTACATATTCTTTTTCTTTTTGTTCTGTTTAGTGTATTTACAGTTCATAAAAATTATATGAAAAATTGTTTTGATAATGACAATTGAAGTTAGTACTTGCTAGTTTTTTAAAAATTTGTTATAATACATTCGAGTATTTTAAATACTCCTTGCCTAGAAATAGGCCTTATGTCCAAAAGGAGGTGTAAACATGAGAAAATATGAATTAATGTTTATCGTTAGAACTGATATCGATGAAAATGATGTTAAGGGAGTTGTTGAATCATTAAAAAAGACTCTTACAGATAAGAAAGCTAAGATGCTTGAAGAAAAAGAATTAGGACAAAAAGAGCTTGCTTATGAAATTAAAAAACATAAGACTGGTTACTATTTCTTATTTACAGTAGAAGCTTCTAGTGATGCTATAAGTGAATTTGAAAGAGTTGTATTAATTAATGAAAATGTTCTACGTCATATTGTTGTTAGAGTAGACGAATAGAGAGGTTATTATGAATAAAGTATTTTTAATTGGAAGACTTACTAGAGATCCAGAATTAAGATATACATCTAGTAATATTGCTGTTGCTACTTTCTCACTTGCTGTAAATAGAAATTTTACTAATAATTCAGGAGAGAGAGAAGCTGATTTTATTAATATAGTTGTTTGGAGAAAACAAGCTGAAAATGTAAAAAATTATTTATCACAAGGAAGTCAAGTTGCTATTGACGGTCGTATTCAAAGCAGAAGTTATGATGGTGAAGATGGTAAAAGACGTTATATTACAGAAGTTATTGCTGACAATGTAGAGTTTTTAGGAACTAAGAAGAGTAATCAAGGAAATGCTGTACCTCAAGGTGCACCAGTTCCACAAACTGACAACTCTAATGCTTCACAAGATGTAACTCCATATGATTTTCCTAGTGAAGATGTAAAAACTACAGATGTAGATAATAATCCTTTCGCAGATTTTGGTGCAAGTGTAGAAATTAGTGATGATGAATTACCATTCTAATAAGTACTAAAATTTAGAAAGTAAAATATTATAAAAAGGAGGATTAATTATGGCAGATTTTTATCGTAGAAAGAAAAAGATATGTTATATGTGCGCTAAGAAGCATGTTGTTGATTATAAAGATGTTGATTCTTTAAAAAGATATATAAATGAAAAGGGTAAAATATTACCTAGACGTGTTACTGGAAATTGTGCTCGTCATCAAAGATATATTGCTAATCAAATAAAAAGAGCTCGTGCAATTGCACTACTTCCATATACAAGATAATTATAAAGGGTGAATTTGAAATTCATTCTTTTTCTTTTAGTTTTATATTTGCTATTAAGGGCAATTTATTATATAATAAAATGGAAGAGAAAGGGCTGATGGTATGAGTATTTTAGATAATAAAAAAATCCTAATAAAACAAATTAAAAAATCTAAAAAAGTG
>CANQUW010000054.1 GCA_947627145.1 uncultured Bacilli bacterium | reverse complement strand
TTTGATGGTATAGTTTTATCAACACTTGGAACAATTTGTATTATGCTTTTTGCAAGATACATATATTTGTATAAAGCATACTTAGAAAGTAAGAAAAATAAAAAAGGGGGAAAAGAAAAATGAACCTATTTGAAGAGATAGATGAATACAAAAAAGAATTACCAAAAATAAATAATATAACAAAAGAAGTACAAAAGCAAAAATTGAACTCTTATCAATTAGTTGCATGTATCACAATGATAGTTGCTTTTTTCTCAGGCTTTATTATTGGTAATATTTTCCCATCTTGCTCTAATGCATCAACAATGTTTGGAACTACTTATTGTGAAAATACAGAATTTAATATTTCACTCACAATTATATTTTGGTTTTTAAGTTTTCTATTCTGTATGGGCATCTATGGTTTTGGACAAATGATAGCATTATTAACCTCAATTGATGAAAAATTGACTAAAAACAGAAGAAAAAAGTAAAAAAATCGTAAAAAAATCATTAATTTTATTGCATTTTATTTCTATACATGATAAATTGAATATGTAAGCATAACATGCTTAATTTATATAGGAGGTAAACAGAAAAATGAAAAAAGTTGAATTAGTAGAAACAGTTGCTGAAAGAGCAGGACTTACAAAAGCTGATGCTACTCGTGCTCTAGATGCTACATTAGAAGCAATCACTGAAGCTTTAGTAAAAGGAGATAAAGTACCATTAGTTGGATTTGGAACTTTCTCTGTTTCAAGAAGAGCTGCACGTGAAGGACGTAATCCAAGAACTGGAGAAACTGTTCAAATCGCTGCAAGAAATGCTGTTTCATTCAAAGCTGGATCTGCTTTAAAAGATGCAGTAAACTAATAATAGAAGTTAAGAAAAGAGAGTTTATAATAAACTTTCTTTTTTTGTTGGTTTTTGGTACAATATAGGTGTAAGAGAGATGATGTAAAATGTTAGAAAAAGCAATCTATGTTTTAAAAATGATTGAAGATGCTGGTTTCAAAGCATATATAGTCGGAGGCTTTGTAAGAGACTATATTTTAGGTATAGAATCTAACGATATAGACATAACAACTAACGCAACGCCTAAACAACTAAAAGAAATATTTAAAAATACACTTTTAATAAATGATGATTATGGCTCTATTACTGTAATGAAAAGAGATGTAAGATTTGAAATAACTACATTTAGAAAAGAATTTAAGTATATAGACAATAGAAGACCAGAAAAAGTAGAATACATTGATAGCCTAGAAGAAGATTTAAAAAGACGTGACTTTACTATAAATACTATTTGCATGGATAGTAAAGGTGAAATAATAGATTACTTAAATGGACGAAAAGATTTAGATAAAAAAGTTATTAAAACTGTAGGTAATGCTAGTAAAAGATTTGAAGAAGATTCACTTAGAATACTTAGAGCGGTCCGTTTTGCAACTAATCTAGACTTTAAATTATCAGATGATGTAGTAAATGCTATTTTAGAAAAGAAAAGTCTTTTAAAGAATTTATCATACCAAAGAAAAAAAGAAGAATTAGATAAAATATTTACAAGTGATAAAGCAGAAAATGGTATTAAGTATTTAATAGATCTTGGACTTGATAAAGTACTAGAAATAAAAAACTTAAATAAAGTTACTTGTACAGATTCTCTAATTGGAGTTTGGGCAATACTTGATGTTCTAGATAAATATCCATTTTCAAATCATGAAAAACAAATGATAGAAAATGTACAAAAGACTTTAAAACTAGATAACAAAGATCCTTATACACTTTATAAATATGGACTTTATGTAAATAGTGTTGCAGCAAGATTAAAAGGAATTTCTAAAAAAGATATCGCAAGTGTTTATGTAGAACTTCCTATTACTAAAAGAAGTGATATAAAAGTTAGTAGCGAAGAAATAATGGAAGAGTTAAATAAAGAACCTGGTCCATACTTAAAAGAAATATATAAAACTATAGAAAAAGAAATCTTATATAAAAGACTTGATAATAATAAGGATGCTATAATTAATTTTTGTAAGAAAGAATTTAATTAAACAAAAAGGAGGGTTTGAATTATGAAGAGTTCTAAAATGATAAATATTTTAAAACAAGGTAATATTGTAATACCCCTTTATTTAATGCAAAATAGAAAAGAATTTAAATTAAAGTTTGAAGAGTTTATCTTTCTTATGTATTTATACAACAAAACAGATAACACTTCATTCAATCCAGAAGAAATCTCTAAAGATTTAAACATATCTGTATCTGATGTAATGAATTATATAGGAGTTTTAAGTAGTAAAAATTTTATAAAAATAGAAACATTTAAAAATGAGAAAAATATTTTAGAAGAAAAAATAAGCTTAGAAGGTTTTTATAAAAAAATTACACTTCTTATGAGTGAAGAAGTTAATAAACCAGATGTAGAAAACAGTAATATTTTTGAAATAGTAGAAAAAGAATTTGGAAGAACGTTAAGTCCTATTGAATATGAAATAATGAAAGCTTGGATAGAAAGTGGATTTACAGAAGAAATAATGAAAGAAGCAGTAAAAGAAGCTACATTTAATGGAGTATCTAACTTGAGATATATAGATAAGATTTTATATGAATGGAATAAAGCTGGTATAAAAACAAAAGAAGATGTAGAAAAGAATAGACAAAGACATATTGCAAAGAAAGAGGAAGAAGAACCAATTGATATAGTGGATTTTGATTGGTTTGAAGAAGATGACGATGATGAAGAATAAAGTATTAGATATAGAAAACTATTTAGATGAAGTTATACCAGATCCTAAATGTGAACTAAAATATAATAAAGATTATGAGCTCTTAATCGCAGTTGTATTAAGTGCTCAATCAACTGATAAAAGAGTAAATCAAGTAACACCAATTTTATTTAATAAATATAAAACATTAAAAGAGTTAAAAAATGCTTCACTAAGTGATTTAGAAGAAATAATAAGACCAGTAGGTACTTATAAAAAGAAATCAGTATTTATTAAAGAAATTGCGAAAGTCTTAGATGAAGAATATAATGGAGTATTTCCACAAGACAGAAAAATACTAGAAAGCTTACCTGGAGTAGGAAGAAAAACAGTTAATGTAGTTTTAAATGAACTGTATGACTATCCAGCAATTGCTGTTGATACTCATGTTGAAAGAGTAAGTAAAAGATTACGTTTAGCATATCAAAACGATAGTGTAGAAGATGTAGAAAGAAAACTTATGAAAAAGTTTGATAAAACACATTGGGGACGTCGTCATAAACAATTAGTTCTATTTGGAAGATATCATTGCAAAGCAGTAAAACCAGAATGTGAAAACTGTAAATTGCAAGAAATATGTAGATACTATAAATCCGATAAATAAAAGGAGATAATATGTTTAAATTTGATAAAGATGATTTTTTTAATTACTTAGTAGCAACAGGTCAATTAGATGAATTTTTAGGCAAAAAAGAAGAACAAAAAGAAGAAAATGATACAGATAACGAACTGGTAGAACTAGATGATTTTGAAGATGACAATGAAGAATGAACAAAAGTATTTAAAATTATTTAGAGGTGATTACTTTGAAATTAGAAGAATTACTATGTATAAACAATGATATAGATTTAGAAAAATATACTGAATTTAGAGAATATGTTAAAACAAATATGGCACCTTCAAAATGGATTGGAGATTTTTCAAAAGAAGATTTAAGAAACTTATTAAATAATAATTCTAAAATATGGGATGTATTATTTAGATAAAGAACCAGTTTGTTCTATGATGTTAATTCCATCAAGCGAGAAAGATATATCAAAATTTGAGCTTAATTTAGATTATAGAGAAGTAGTTGATTATGGTCCTATGTTTGTTAACCCTAAATATATTGGGCATGGTTTACAGAATCAGATGTTACAAGTGCTAGATGAATATAGCATTAATAATAAATATAAATATGCAATTAGTACAATTCATCCAGATAATATATATTCGATAAATAATTTGTTAAAAGACAATTTTGAGTGCAAAAACAAAAAACAATTTAAAAGAGGTATAAGAAATATTTATTTAAAAAAATTATAAATTTATATAATAATAACATAAATTTTCTTTTTTCATACAATAAATTAGGTGAAGATAATGAATGAAAAGAAAATAAAAGGTATTGTTGTAGATGCTGGACACGGAGCATCTTGTTGCCCCCAATGTAAAAGGGTAACGAATATAATATCTATAAAGTGAAAGATACTTTTGATTGGGTATCTTTTTATATGATATAATAAATAAAGGAGTTACATTATGGAAGATTTAATATTTTTGCAAAATAATGAATTAAAATATATATTTGATGCAGTTAATAGGTATCAAATAATTTTTCATCCTTATTATTTTAAAGAGGGTGAATTCAAGCATTATAAAGAATTTTTAATGAATAGAAAAGATAAAATAATAATCTTGGATAGAAATATGTCTTCTATGATTTTTGATTATTTTAGTAAAGGAAAATTATATTCAGAAAATAATATGATTATGATTTTGTTTTTTCTACTTTTTTGTAATATTAATCAATTGCAGTATAACTTAGGCTTAGCAATGTGTGAATATGCAGATAATAAAGATAATACTGAAGTAATAGAACAATTAAATCAAACTTTAACATATCTATCAAGTATTCCAACGATGGTTTTAAAAGATAAATTAATAACAGGTAAATATGAATTTAATCAAATCAATATTCCATGCAAATTTAATAGACATGCAAATTATAAAACAAAAGGAGAGTTATATCTTACTAGTTATTGCTCAACTTTAAAAATAGCAGAAATTTTTTTAACAGAATCTTCAACAAAAAAAAGAATACTAAAATACCTAGATTGGTATTATGATAATTTGATTTTGTCCATGTATGATATTACTTATGTAATATTATTATTCACTAATTATCCATCAATCAAAGCTCCTAAAAATGTAAATTCAAAAGATTATAATAAAGTAATTAAAGGATGTAAAAACCAAGCATGGGATCTTGCATATCTATCATCAGTTAATAATTTACAATATAATTTTCGAGATAAAGAATTATTTTTTGCAACAAATGATAGAAATCTGAAATTAATTTTTATGGCTTGTAATTTCTTTGAAAAGTCATGGATTGATTTAATTAAAGATAGAATACAATCAAAAAAAGATAGAAATGAAATTTTAAACTTTATTGAAAGAAAATCAAAAAATAGAATCAGACCAAAAATTAATTCAGAAATACTAACACAATTATCAATAAAATTAGAAGAACTTATATTAAAAATAAAACTATGATTATAAATTTGATGAAATAATTAAGAACTTGATTATAAGTAAATTATATATAAAAAGTTGGTTGTTTGAATAGTTTAAATTACATTCAAAAGTAAATGAATTTTCTATATTATAGCATTTAATATGCAACAAATAATATTAGAAGTTGTTTTTTGTTGAAAAACAATCAAAAATATATTATAATATATAGTCAAAGAGGTGATAGATAATGGCTTATAGAAATAAAGTTTATGTTTCAATGGATGCCGACAATGATTTAAAATATTATTTTTTAATGAAAGCGTGGAAACAAAATGATAATACAGAATTTAATTTTTATGATGCTCATGATATAAATAATATTTATGATAAAAGTGAAGAATCTATAAAAGCAGGATTAAGAGATAGATTTAGAAATACTAAAGTATTTGTTTTGCTAGTAGGGGAACATACAAAATACTTATATAAATACGTCAGATGGGAAATTGAGGAAGCTATTAAACGTGAAATACCATTTATTGTAGTAAATTTAAATGGAAAAAGATCTTTAGATAATATTAATTGTCCAGCATTAGCAAAAAATACGTTGGCAATACACATAAGTTTTAATTCAAAAATTATGCAATATGCTTTAGAAAACTGGCCTAGTACCTTTAATGAAAAACACAATAAAGGTGAAAAAGACTCATATTACTATAATGAAAATATATATAAGGAATTAGGTTTATAATGATAAGAGTTTATTTTAAACAAATCCTTAATAATTATAAAGGTATATTAGAAACATTCTTTGAATTTTTAGGTTTGCTTTCTTTAATTTACGAACTATTAAATATATTTTTTTCGGATTTAATAAAAAAAATAGACTTTAATGGTTTTGATTTTATAATTATAATATTTTTTGTAGGTATATGCTCTATTATAAAAAATTTTCCTAAGTTAAAAAGAAAATTTACAATAAAAAATAGAGATATAAATGTTACTATTGTTGTAGGGGATATACTAAAACAAGAAGGAGCAATAATTATACCTACTAATACAACATTTGATACTTGTATGGAGGGCGAGTTTGTTAGTATACATAGCATACAAGGACAATTTCAAGAAAAATTTTTCAAAAATAATTTAACAGAATTAGATAATAAAATAGAAAATAGCATTAAAGGAATAGATGTTTTAAAAACACTTGATGATAATAGAAAAACAAAAACAAAGCAATATGAATGTGGTACAGTTGCAGATATTAATTTAAATAATAAGCATTTTTATTTTTTAGCTCTAGCTGATGTTTCTAAAAATGGTACGCCAAAAGCAAAATATGATAATATAATAAAATCTATACAAGGCTTGTGGTCATTTCTTTCGGAAAATAAACATATTGAAAAATTAGTTATTCCAATTATCGGAACTGGCCGAGCAGGGATTGCAGAAGCAACAAGAATACAAGTTGTAAAAGATATAATAAGTTCATTTGTTGCCGTATCTGTAAGTTCTAAAATTACAAATGAATTAGTTGTATGCATACATCCTATGGATATTAAAAATAGTAATGTTGATATAAACGAAATTTTTGAATACACAAAATATTCATGTACATATCAATTTGAACAGGTTGATAAGAAAAAACACGGAAAGCCATTAAATTAAAAAATGAATTATGAAATATTTAGATGTAATCATATATACTACAAGACCTAGCAAAGATAGAATGACATAATAAAAGGGAAAAAAGGAAGATTTTTCAACATTTTGATTATTAAGTAGTTACACTGAATTTTAATTAATTAGAATAAATTATAATTAAATTAAAATAAATTTGCATTAAATATAATTATTTTTAAATTAAATATAATTATTTTTGCATTAAATATAAAAAAATATAAAAAAATACATTTGGATTTCATTGACTTTTTAATTGATAATGATAAAATATAGTAAAATAGCAAATTTATGCAAGAAGATTTAGGT
>CANQUW010000053.1 GCA_947627145.1 uncultured Bacilli bacterium | reverse complement strand
ATTAAGATTGCATGTGATTTAGTAGATGAAGATATGATTACTAAAGAAGAAGCAGTACAAAGAATTGAAGCTAAATCATTAGATCAATTATTACATCCAACATTTAAAGCTGATGCATTAAAGAATGCTCATGAAGTTGGAGAAGCATTACCTGCTTCCCCTGGTGCTGCAAGTGGTAAAGTATATTTTACTGCTGATGATGCAAAGGCAGCTGGTAAAGGTGGAAGAGGAGAAAGAGTTATTCTTGTTCGTCTAGAAACTTCACCAGAAGATATCGAAGGAATGAATGCTGCACAAGGTATCTTAACAGTACGTGGAGGAATGACTAGTCATGCTGCTGTTGTTGCTCGTGGTATGGGTACTTGCTGTGTTGCAGGATGCGGTGAAATCCAAATCGATGAAGAAAATAAAGTATTTACACTTGGTGGAGAAGAATTCCACGAAGGAGATTATATTTCACTTAATGGTACAACTGGTAAAATCTATAAAGGAGATATTGAAACTGAAGAAGCATCAGTTGGTGGTGACTTCGGAAGAATCATGGGATGGGCTGATGAAATCCGTACACTTGGTGTTAAAACAAATGCTGATAACCCAAGAGATACTAAGAACGCAGTTCATCTAGGAGCTGAAGGAATCGGTCTTTGTCGTACAGAGCATATGTTCTTTGATGAAGAAAGAATTCCAAAAATCCGTAAGATGATTTTATCTGATACTAAAGAAGCTCGTGAAGAAGCTTTATCAGAGTTAATACCATTCCAAAAAGGTGACTTTAAAGCAATGTATGAAGCTCTAGAAGGACGTCCAATGACAGTTCGTTATCTAGACCCACCTCTACATGAATTCTTACCAACTGAAGAGGAAGATATCAAAGCTCTAGCTGATGATATGAATCTTACAGTTGATCAAGTTAAAGCTAAATGTGCTGAACTACATGAATTCAACCCAATGATGGGACACAGAGGATGTCGTTTAGCAGTTACTTATCCTGAAATTGCTAAAATGCAAACACGTGCAATTATGGAAGCTGCTATTGAAGTTCATGAAGAAAAAGGATATGATATAACTCCTGAAATCATGATTCCACTTGTTGGAGAAAAGAAAGAGTTAGATTATGTTAAAGAAGCTGTAGTTGAAACTGCAGAAGAAGTTAAGAAAGAGAAAGGATCAGACATGAGTTACCAAATCGGTACAATGATTGAAATTCCTCGTGCTGCTTTAACTGCTGATGAAATTGCAGAATCTGCTGATTTCTTCTCATTTGGAACTAACGATTTAACACAAATGACATTTGGATTCTCTAGAGATGATGCTGGTAAATTCTTAGATAGTTATTATCAAGCTAAAATCTATGAATCTGATCCATTTGCTAAATTAGATCAAAAAGGTGTAGGACAACTTGTTAAAATGGCTGCAGAAAAAGGACGTAAAGCAAATCCAGAACTACATTTAGGAATTTGTGGAGAGCATGGTGGAGATCCATCTTCAGTTGAATTCTGTTATAATGCTGGACTTGATTATGTATCTTGTTCACCATTCAGAGTTCCTATAGCTCGTCTAGCAGCAGCTCAAGCTGTACTAAACGCTGGGAAGCAGAAATAAAAAACGATATTGATATATTCTTAATTCGCATTATAATTACAAATGATGATTTGTTAAGGTATAAAGATGAAATACCTGAGTGTAAGCGTGTTAAGTTAAGAGAACCAATAATTGTTGATATTTATATATAAAATTAGACTAAGATGACTTGTTAAGTCACATATCTTGGTCTTTTTTGTATAAAAATAGTAAAATATACGATGTAAAGAAGGAGGTGAAAAAATGCGATATATTTATCTAAAACCAAAATTAAATGATTTGTCACAAGGATCAAGAATTGCTTTTGCCAGACAATTTAAAAAATTGACACAAGATGAAGTTTCAAACAAGTTAGGCTTAACAGATGAAAACAGAAGAAGAACTATGGCAAGATACGAAAATGGAAATAGAGTTCCAACTAAAGATAGACTTTTAGAAATAGCTAATATATTAGATATTAATTTATATTCAATTAAATGCTATGATTTTAAAAATCCTTTAGATATTATTTATATATTTTTGTGGTTGGAAGAATTATATCCCAAAATAAATATTGATCTATCTATTTCGGAACAATTTGCAACTACAACAGATATTAAAATAAATAAATTCATGGATGAATGGAACGAAATGAGACAAAAAAGAAAATCTAGAGAAATAAGCTATGAAGAGTATATAGAATGGAAACTAACTTTTCAAATTGAAGAAGGAGATTAAAATATATGAGAAATTTAGTTAAAATAAAATTAAAAGACATAATACCATTTAAAAATCATCCTTTTAAAGTAATAAAAGATGATTCGTTAAAAGAACTGGTAGTAAGTATAAAAGAAAATGGATTATTGAATCCATTGGTTGTTAGAAAAAAAGATGATAAAAAATTTGAGATGTTATCAGGACACAGAAGAAAACTAGCGCTTGAATTAATTGGAGAAGTTGAGGCTGAATGTTATATAGAAGAATTAAATGATGATGAAGCTACAATTTATATGGTTGATTCTAATATATACAGAAATAAAATATTACCTTCAGAAAAAGCTTTTGCATATAAGATGAAATTAGATGCAATAAAACATCAGGGTAAAAAAAACAAACTTCTACACAAGATGTGCAGAAGTTAACATCAGTAGAACTAATAGCTAAAGTAAGTGGAGAATCTCGTGAACAAGTAAGAAGATATATAAGACTTACTTATTTAATACCAGAATTATTAAAAATAGTTGATGACACTATTATTCATGATAGAAGGACTTATTTAACTTTAGGAATAACAACGGCTGTTGAGTTGTCTTATTTAAATAAAGATGAGCAAAATTTACTTTTTAATATAATAGAATATGAAGATTTAACTCCAAATAGAGCTCAAGCAATAAGAATTAGAAAATTAAGTAAGAGGCATGAATTAGATTTTGATTCAGTAGAAAAAATACTCGAGGAAAAGAAAGGTAATCAGAATGATAAGATTACTTTTAATAAAGATAAGATAGAATCAGTATTACCTAAAGAGTTATTAAAAAGAGATAAAAGATATATAGAACAATATATTATTGAAGCAATAAAAAATTATATCAGAAAAACACGTTAAAATCTTAATTAAATAATAATTTTGTGTTTTTTTGTGTTATAATATAAGTAATTATTACGGAGGTTTTTATGATTGATAGTATAAAGATAAAACAGGTTGCTACTTATAATGGCAAAACCGAACAAATTATAGGTGCCAATAAAATAAATTTTTTGTATGGGAATAATGGAACTGGAAAGACAACTATAACTAGACTCATAGAAAATCCATCAAATCCAATTTTTCATAATTGCGATATTAGTTATGATGAAAATGGAAAATGCAATACACTTGTTTATAATCAAGATTTTATAAAAATTAATTTTAATTCTGAAACACAATTACGAGGGATTTATACTTTTGGAGAAGAGTCTGAAGAAAAATATAAACAAATAAAATTATTAAATGAGAAAAAGGAAAATATTAATTCAGATATAAATAAAACATTAGTGGAAATAAAAGAAAAAAAGAAAGAAATTGAAAAATTAAAAATTTCAAGTTCGGATGTTTTTTGGAAAAAATATAGAAAAAAGTATTATGAGAAATTTCCAGAATTATTTAAAGGAAATGTAGGAAAGAAAGAAACATTTTTTGATAAATGTCTTGAAACAGAATATGTAGACGAAGTTTTCTCGGAAGAAAAGTTAATTGATGAATACACACTATTATTTAAAGATAATTTACAAGAAAGAAAAATGATACAAGTATTCAATTTAGAGCAAATTAAGAAATATATTTCTTCACCCATTTTTGTTAAAGAAATAATAGAAAATAAAGATGTAAAACTATCAAAACTAATAAAAGATCTTGATAATAGCAGTTGGGTAGAACAGGGTATTTCTTTTTTAGAAAACTCTCATAGATTATGTCCTTTTTGTCAAAATCAATTAAGCCGTGATTTTATAAAAGACATATATAAATTATATGATAGAAAATACCAACAAGATAAGATAGATTTTAATAATAAGATGAACGATTTAAAAAATAGAATTAATGAAATAAATTCAATAATTAATGAGAATGTTGAATTATTCAAAGATAGTGAACTAATTATTAGAGTTAATACTTATCTTAATCTAGTCGAAAAAGAATTAGAAAATAAAAATAAAAATCTTAAGTATATATGCAACTTTCCTGATTCGATATCTATTTTAGATGAATTTAGTGAATATATTGTAAATTTAAATAGAAAAATAGAAGAAGACAATAATAAAATTAAAAATATTGCTCAAAATAAGCTTAAACTAATAGAAGCTGGATGGCATTTTATAAGACATATAGGTAATGATGATATATCTATTTATATAGAGACTAAATTGAAGTTGGAAAAGGATTTATATAATTTACAAACGTTGTTTGAAACTATGAAAATAACTAAAAAAGAATTAGATATAGAAATAAAAGAACTAGAAAATTCTGTTACTAGTATAACTAAAACAGTTAACAATATAAATGATATATTAAGAAAGTTCAATTATACAAATTTTAAACTAATAGAAAATACTGATCATTTAACTTATTCAATAGTAAGGTCTGATAATACAGATGCATCCGAAACTTTAAGTGAAGGTGAATCAGCTTTTATTTCATTTTTATATTTTTATAATTTAGTATTTGGAAGTAGAACAAGAAGCGGTTTACATGAAAATCATATTCTGGTTATTGATGATCCTGTAACAAGTATGGATAGCAATACATTGTTTATTATTAGTACTTTAATTAGAAATTTAATTAATTTGTGCTTAGAAAACAAAAGAAATATTAAACAGATGTTTATTCTTTCTCATAATTTATATTTTTTTAAAGAAGTATCATATGGATACAATGAAAGAAGTAGAAGAAGAATTTCACAAAATATCGCATATTTTGTGGTTCAAAAAATTAATGGAAACTCAATTATTAAAAACAATGAAAATAAAAATCCTATCAAAAATCAATATGATTTATTATGGGACAAATTGAGAAAAAAAGATTATAGCGATGATTCTAATTTAAATGTAATGAGAAGAATTTTAGAACAATATTTGAATACAATAGGTATGGGTGGTCCAAATAATAATAATTTAGATTTGATAAATAAATTTGATGATAATGATAAAATAATTGTTAAATCATTACTTAGTTATATAAATGATGGTTCACATAGTATAATGGATGGATTATATATAGCTCCTGATGAAAATGCCAATCAAAATGCATTTAAAATTTTCAAAAAAATATTTATAGTGCTTGGACAAGAGAGTCATTATAAAATGATGATGCAAGAAGAAAGTGAAGAGGAGAAAGAGATTAGAAATAGTAATAATAAATCTGAAATATCTTCTTCAAGTCGCAAGGAGAAAAAAGAACTTATAAAAGTTTAAAATTTTAATTACTATATATTATATTATGTTATATTGTATATCGTATAGTGTTATTTATAATATTCATAAACTAAAAATTTTTTAAATCATAATTAAAATATATTGATTTTATATAAAAAATATGCTATTATTATATCGAGTAGTGCCTAGGAAACTTTAGAAGCCCTAGGTCATTTTTGTTTTTGGAGGTAATAAAATATATGAAACAATATAAAACAAATGAGGAATTACTAGATTATTTAGAAGATAAGAATGTTATTATTGAAAATAGAAAATCAGCTTTAAAAAAATTAGAAAAATATACTTATTATTCAATAATTAATAGTTATAAGTATACTTTTAAGAATTGTAATAATGATTATTTGCCCAATGTTACCTTTGATGAAATATATGCTTTGTATGAATTTGATAAGAATTTAAAATTAATAATGTTGAAATATTCTTTAGAAGTAGAAACTGTAATAAAATCTTTGATTGCTAATCATATTTCAAGCGTTTATGGGATAGACTCTTATTTAAATATTAATAATTTAGATAATAATATTAGTTCTAAAACAAGACGTAATTTGCTTTCTAAGATAAGAAAAGAAATTAAACATAATTATGGTGTTCATCTTGCAATTACACATTATAAAGATAAATATGGATTTGTTCCTCCTTTTGTTCTAACAAAAATATTAACATTTGGAGTTATTAGTAGTTACTATGGTTTATTAAAACAAAGTGATAGACAAATACTGGCTAAGAAGTTTAAAATATCAGATGCACTTCTTAAACAAATTTTAAGATGTCTTACTAATGTTAGAAACATTTGTGCTCATAATGATCGTTTGTTTTGCTATAGAGATAAATATACTTTAAAGTTTAAAGAAATTGATTCTACGTATAAGTCTAGAGATAATTTAACAAATTTATATATGATGATTAGAGCGATGGAGATTATTTTAGATAAAAGCCAATATAATGATTTAATCAAATCTATAAAAAAAGAAATAAAAACACTTGAAAGAAAATTAAAATCTATTGATATAGTTAATGTTTTACGAATTATGGGATATCCTAATGTATAATTATATATTTTTATAATATAATAATAAAGAGTGGTGCTTAGAAAACTTTAGAAGCTCTAAGTCATTCAAAGTCTAGTTTTAATAACTAGGCTTTTATGATATAATAGAGTTGTATATTATAATATAATTTGTCATCTTGGTAAGTTTAATTAAATAATTGCTGTCCTAACCTGATTACAACACAAGCTGTACTAAATGCTAAAAAATAGTTGAAAAAATATAAATATATGTTATTATATATTTAGTGGTACCTAGGAAACTTTAGAAGCCCTAGGTCTTTTTATTGAAGGTTGGAAAAAATATTGTGAAAAACAAATAATAAGTTTTAGAAAAAGGAATTTTTTTTAACAAAATGTATATATTATTAATGTATACTATTTGACATTTTCAAAAAAATATAGTATACTTATATTGCATTTGTGAAAGTGTGAAAATGTTTTTCGCTTCTGGATGGTGCGAATAATAAATGATTCCAGGCGACAATGTTTTTCGCTTCCAGGTGGTGCGACTAATAAATGATCCTGGTTGAAAATGTAGAAAAACTTCATCGTAAGATGGAGTTTTCTTTTGCTTTGTGGTATACTTTTTATGGAGCTGATGACAATGAAAATAAAAACAGGTTATTTATATCACATCAAAGATGAATATTTTGATGTCGTTAATGATGAAAAT
>CANQUW010000052.1 GCA_947627145.1 uncultured Bacilli bacterium | reverse complement strand
CATCTTTCTACGTCCTGGTGTAGTAGGTTTATAATTTCTAATTGCCATTTATTTTCTCCTCCTTCTAACCAAGATCTATAGTTTGACCTTCTTCTAGAGTAACAATTGCTTTTTTAAAGCGATTTGTCATTCCAGTATAACGTCCAACTCTTCTTTTTTTAGGTTTAACATTCAATGTTCTAATACTTTTAACTTTTACATTAAATAATCTTTCAATAGCACTTTTAATCTCTGTCTTATTAGCACGAGAATCTACTTTAAAAGTATATACACCGTTTTGCAAAGCCATTTGAGATTTTTCAGTAACTACTGGTGCTTTAATAATTTCTAAATATTTAACATCCATTAACTAAGCACCTCCTTAATTTTATTAAGATTATCTTCAGTTGTTAAAATTGTATCACAACTAACGATATCTAAAACGTTAAGTTCATCATATCCAATAACAAGAACTGTTCCTAGATTACGAGCAGCAATTGCTAAAGGTAATTCTTCATCGTTAACAACTACTAATACTTTCTTATCATCAAGTTTTAATGTTTTAAGTAAATTAGCAAATTCACGTGTTTTATTTTCCTTTAATTTAAGTTCTTCTAAAACAACGATATTTTTATCTATTGCTTTTTCACTTAAAGCAGAAAGTAATGCAAGTCTTCTTTCTTTTCTATTTTGTTTTTTACTATAGTCTCTAGGTACTGGAGTTCCATAACGTCCTCCACCTACCCATTGAACAGCACGTATTGATCCTTGACGAGCATGTCCTGTTCCTTTTTGTCTCCATGGCTTTCTTCCGCCACCTCTAACTTCGCTTCTATTTTTAGTTTTATGAGTTCCTTGTCTAAGGGATGCTCTTGCTAAAATAATAGCATCATATAAAACGTTCTTATTTGGTTCAATACCAAAAATGTTTTCATCTAAATTTATTTGTTTAATCTTTTCACCTTTAAGATCTAAAACGTCTACTTTTTTCATTCTTGTTTTCCTCCTTTCATCACATTAATTAATTATTTTTATAAAATTCTTATTCTTGTGATGATTCTTCTGCTTCAGTAGCTTCTTCTACTTTAGCATCATCTGTTGTATCTGTATCTTCTACTACTGTATCTACTGTTTCTTCAGTTACTTCTTCTGAAGCATTCTCTTCTACTGGTACTTCTTCAGATACATAAGTAATTAAATCAGCAGCTTCTTCTGTTTCATTACCACGTTTAACAGCAGTCTTAATAGTAACAAATGAATTCTTTGGTCCTGGAACATTACCTTTAATTAAGATAACATTATTTTCTGGATCAATAGATACAACTAGAAGATTTTGAACTGTTCTAGTAACATGACCCATTTGTCCAGCCATCTTTTTACCTTTAAGTACATGCATTGGCCTCATTGTACCAAGAGAACCTACACCACGATGGTATTGAGAACCATGTCCCATTGGTCCACGTGATTGATTATGACGTTTAATAACTCCTTGAAAACCTTTTCCTTTGCTAGTTCCACTAACATCAACAATTTCACCAGGATTAAAGATATCTACACCAATAGTTTGTCCTAAAGTGTACTCCTTAACATCTACTCCTCTTATTTCCTTTAAGAAGCGCTTAGGTGAAGTATTTGCTTTTTTTGTATGACCCATTTTAGGTTTATTACTACGTTTTTCAGTAGTAGTTCCTGTAGCAAGTTGAATAGCATCGTATCCATCTTTTTCTACTGTTTTAATTTGAGTAACAACATTATCTTCTACTTCAATAACAGTAACAGGAATTAATTTACCTTCTTTAGTAAATACTTGAGTCATTCCTATTTTTTTACCTAAGATTCCTTTCATATTTTTTTCCTCCATTTAATTATTTTGTTTTTATTTCGATATCAACACCACTTGGTAAGTCTAACTTTGATAATGCATCAATTGTCTCCTTACTTGGATTCTTAATATCGATTAATCTTTTGTGTGTACGCATTTCGAATTGTTCACGTGAATCTTTATACTTGTGAACAGCTCTTAAAATTGTAAACTTTTCAATTTCAGTAGGTAATGGAACTGGTCCAGAAATTTCTCCGCCTGATCTTTTAATAGTTTCAACTATTTTAGTAGCTGCATTATCAAGTACTCTATGATCATATGCTTTTAAACGAATACGAACTTTTTCCTTTGACATATTTTGTCCTCCCTTCGCCTATATCTAGTATAGACTTGCTCCGTGCAAAAACCCAATAACTATTTAACAACTTAACCTAGTGTATCAGCAACCTCGCACATCTAAGCAGTCACACAGATTTAATTATAACACCATTTACCTATAAAAATCAACACTTTTTATTAAAAAAATATAATTTTTTTTAATCCCATTTACATTATATTAAAAAAAATCGACTTTATTTTAAAAATCGATCTTTCTATTTTATCCATAATATCTTTTTAAATATATTTTTTTATCATCAATAACTAAAACAACAATATCAATATCATTACTAGAAATTATATCTTTACCATATTTTCCATCTATTGGTCCAAAGCTAAACACACAATTAACATCATCAAGTAGTTTTTCATGAACAAATAAACTATCTCCTACCTTAGGTTTAGTATCCAAATCATAAAACTGTATATTAAATCTATATTTATTATCTTCTTTATCTTTCAAAAAATAATCATAATCTACAATATCTTCTATAATTAACTTTATCATTTTATCTTCTCCTTCCAGCTAAACCTAAATTAAAACTTTCTAATATACTTTGAACCATATTAAGTTTAGGAACATTGAAACGTGAGTCTCCATAATCATCACGACAACTAGAAAAGGCAAATCGCCTACCAACTTTCTCTAAATTAGGAGCATCAAATCTTTTTATTCTAGAAGTAGAATAAATACAATTATTTCCAAGTGACTGTAATTTAGGAAAATCTACTTTTTCTAATGAAAAATCACTATATAAGAAATCATCACCTATATTTTCTACTTTTGATATAGATATATCTTTCATAACTTCATCACTTTGTAAAAATCTATTCCCTATTTTTAAAACATTATCCATTTCCACATACTTTACCTTACGACAATCACATAAAAAATTATCCCCAATTTCTTTTACATCATTATTAACAACACCAATAATTCTATTAGCTTTATCAATAACAACATCTATATCTTCCTCACTTTCAGTAGAAAAATGCAATATCCTATTACCACCTTTTTTCTCTATATTCACACCAGTTACATCTTTCATACTATCAACAAAACTATCTTTTATTCTATTATCATATAAACTTACTTTACCTGTTTTTAAATCAACTATAAAATAATCCATAATAATATATTGTTCAGGAGGAAAATCATCTTTTATTACATGACCATCATCTATTATTACATTATTAGGACAATAATAAATATTATTTAATGAATAACTATTACATTTATAAAACATTCCTTCAACTTGTCTATAACCAGGAATTTTAAAATTATCACTATCAAAACATTGCAAAAGTCCATAAGTATTCGCAAAAGCCACAGTCAAACCATTTATAATACTATCTAAATTATTAGAAAAACAAGCATCAGGATTCCAAACTGAATGATTATATCTACTTTTTATAGATACAGCATGATATTTATTTCTAGTAAATTGAATAGATATAACTGAAGTTCCATACAAATCTTCTCTTTGTGGTTCATCAAAATCTTCTCTTTTTATCTTATCAACATCTTTTTTTACTGCAAAAAACACAAAACAACGATCAAGTCTACCTTGTCCATCTTTAAAAGTACAAAGTTCTTCTTCCTTAGCATAAAACTTTTTAAACTCATTAAGTTCATCTAATGTTTTACATTCATATAAAACATATCCAGCTTCATCAAGTAATTCAGTAGGAGTTTTTATATCACCATTATAATCTCTAATAGGATCATCATCAATACCAGCCAAACTATAAATATATCCTCTAAAACTATTAACACTACCACTATCAATTATATCGTCATATAAACAACGACTAGTAGCAAAATGAGTAATAAGCAAATCATAAAGTAATCCGGGATTTTCCAAAATAGTAGGAAATAAACTTCTACATAATTTAGCCATATCCTCTCCATATTTTCTTTTAATTTTTCTAAGTTCTCCATTCATAAATATCAACCTCTTATAATCAACATAAATACATTATAACACATTTAATAATTAAAAGAAAAGACATCTAATAAATTCATTAAATGTCTAAAATAATTTATTTTATTAATTATTTTTCTTTTTCTTACCTTTAAACTTACTAATTGTTATAGAAGCTGGCATAACACTAGTATTACCATACTTTTCATTAATATCATCAAGTATTTTTTGTATATTATCTTCATTTTCTTCTTTTACTTTATCAAATAAATTAAGTTGATTATTTCTTTCACCAGATAAATTACCAAGCCTAATTCCAATAAGTCTAATAGGATCCCTTTTCCAAGATTTATCGAGAAGTTCTAAAACTATTTTATAAATTTCCTTATTACTATCAGTAACATTATATAATGTTTTCTGATGAGAATAACTTTTAAATAAATTATTTTTAAAAATAATTGCAACACTCCCCGCATATTGTTTTTGCCTTCTTAATTGTCTTCCCACTTCTTCAGTTTGTCTTAAAAGTATATCTTCAAGTTCATGTTTTTTAGTAACATCATATGGAAGTGTTTCTGTAGTACTAATACTATCATTTTTACTACTACGTTCCTTAACTTCTGAAAAATCAATCCCCAGTGCACTATTCTTAAGAAAAGACGCTTGGTTCTTAAAATATTTTTTCAACAAAGACATAGGAGCATCAGCAAGTTCTCCAATAGTATTAATATTTAATTTTTTTAATTGTTCTGTAGTACTCTTACCAACCATAAATAAATCTCTAACAGGAAGTGGATACATCTTTTCTTTAACTTCAGAAAGAAATAAAGTATGAACATGATCAGGTTTTAAAAAATCACTTGCCATTTTTGCACAAAGTTTATTATTCCCAACACCAACATTAACAGTAAACCCATATAATTTTTTTATATCATCCTTTATCTTATAAGCAAGTTTAATATAATCATCATATAAATATTTTGTACCCGTCATATCTAAAAAGCACTCATCAATAGAAAATCTTTCTATTATAGGAGTATATTGTTTTAAATAATTATAAAACAAATTAGACTTTTCTTTATAAATTTTAAAATTAGGTGGAAAACACTTAATACTAGGACATTTTCTTTTAGCAGAATAAATTGTTTCGGCAGTAACTATACCATATTTTTTCGCAACAGGACTTTTCGCAAGCACTATACCACTACGTTTACTCTCATCTCCAGAAATAACAGCAGGAATAGTCCTAATATCTGTTTTATAACCATGACTCAAAAGATCAATCGCAGTCCAAGACAAAAAAGCATTATTAACATCAACATGAAATATAATTCTTTTATCATCCATAAGAACCACCTCTAAAAATATTATAGAACAAATTTTCTATAAAAACAAGAGGAGTAAACATATAGTTATAAATTATTTTAATTAACACCTAAATATTCTTCTAAAGTAACACCTTTTTCATAAATTTCTTTTGCTACTTTTTCTCCTACATATCTGACATGCCAAGGTTCATATTGATAACCTGTTATATTCTCTTTTCCTTTCATATAACGAATTATAAAACCATATTTATGAGCGTTTTTTGAAAGCCAACGACCAGCAGGAGTTTCACCATAAGTATCACTAAGTTCTCCTATATCAAAAGCAAGTCCACTTTGATGTTCACTTTGTCCAGGTTTAGCAGAATAAGTACTAGCCTTTTCCACTCCATCTCTTGCAACATAATTATTATAAAGTCTCTCTTGTGTAGTATAACTTCTAAAACCAGACAAAAGAGGAATACTAAATCCAGCACTCTTCGCACCACTTTGAAGTTTTTCCAAAGCCGCCCCTGCAACAGGATCAACACCAGGATTATAATCAGATGGTAAATGATACTTCTTATTAACAATTAAAATCCCTTTAATATAAGTACCAACTTTATTATTAGAAGAAACATTAACTTTTCTAACAACCTTACTCTTATTATGAGATGAATCTTCTACACTATAAACAACTTCATAACTACCTTCTTTACTATTATCAATATTATTTTTAACTTTAACTTTTTTATCTAAATTCTTATCATAATTATCTGAAACTTCATATCCTTCTTCTTTATATTCTTCACCAATATTTATAGTAACTTCACTATCCCCTTTTAATTTAATAGTAGGCTTACTACTATCAATAACTTTAACTTTACGACTAACGCTTTTTTCAAAAAATAAATATTTAGCTTTATAAGTAATATTATAAGTACCAATTTTTTTACTATTAACTTTACCAATAGTTTTAACATTACCACAAGAAGACTTATATCCTTTATCTTTATATTTAGTATTAACTTCTATTTCTACAACTTTACTACCATTAAGTTTAATACCAAAAGAATTATAAATTAAAAATAAAATACCTATAATTATCAATACAAATACACAAATTATAATAACAAGTGCTTTTTTATTAAATTTTCTTTTTTTCATAATTATTACCTCTTAAATATTTATAAACATAAATTACCACAAGAAAAAAAACTAGTCAACAAAAAAACAGAAAATCAATTCTGTTTTTGTAATCTTTCTATAAACATATTAGAAACTATAGAACCTGTCTCATCATCAACATCAAAAAGTCCAATCTCTTTACCATCCATCTTACATTCCATTACAATAAATTCATTTTGTTTAACTGTTTCAGTAACAGGGTCACATTCAACACTAAATATAAACATTCTATTATTATATGTTAATTCATCCATAACATATAAACTATCTCCATCTTTTGTTTCAATCATTTTATCTTTCATAAATTATACCTCTTCTATTCTATTTTCTTATACCAGTTTTAACAGCTTCTTCAGCAACCCAAGCAAGATCCTCACCATTAGCAGTTGCAAGGTCTACCATACGTCCATTAGGTGTATCTAAAACACGTCTTACTACAGCATCTCCATAATGTCCATCTAAAGGTTTTAAAGGACCAGAAGCCATATCAGAACTATCATAAACTGTATCTAGATTACTAAGATCCCAATGAGAACCAGGATCAACTGTATTAGTTGAAGTGGTAGGTTGTGGTGTTGGATTAGGGTTCGGATTCGGATTAGGATTAGGATTAGGTTTTTTAACAGCATTATTATCTACACCAGCAGTGTTATTTTTTGGCATAAAGTTCTTTAAAACATTACCAGCTGCATATCCTAAAGCTGTTCCATTGACAAACCAATTCCAAGTTTGATTTTTAGTATTACCAGTAACAACAGCAACAC
>CANQUW010000051.1 GCA_947627145.1 uncultured Bacilli bacterium | reverse complement strand
TGTAAATGTCAAGGTAAAAAGTCACAAAAATTTCATTCTTAAAAAGTCATAGTTTTTATGCCTGTCGGCAACTTTACTTCTTTTATGAAAAAGAAGTAAAAGAAGAAACTAGGGATATTTTGCTCTATTTCTTCTCGCCGATGGGCTTTCTTTCTTATAAGAAAGAAACAAAGAATTTTTATTCATTATATTTATTGCTTCTTGAATCTGTTTCTGCTATCTTATCTTTTATTCTATACGAATTTCCTGTTATCCTTATTATATGTGAATAATGTAATAATCTATCTAATACTGCACTTGCTAAGGTGTTATCGCTAAATACTTCTCCCCATCTTGAAAATGGCATGTTTGTTGTTACTATTGTTGATTTATTCATATATCTTTTTGCTATTAATTGAAAAAATAAATTTGATCCTTGATGATCTACTGGTAAATATCCTATCTCATCTATTATTAATACTTTATATTGTGCTAAATGTTGTAATTGCTTATCTAATCTATTTTCCTTTTGTGCTTTATTTAGCTTTTGCATTAAATTATGACAACTTATAAAATATACGCTATTCCTATGCTTTGCTGCTTCTATTCCTATTGATACTGCCAAATGTGTTTTTCCTACTCCTGAGTTACCTATGAATATTATATTTTCTTTTTCTTCTATGAATCCTAAATTACACAATTCTCTTATTTGATTTTCATTTATTGATCTTTGAAATGTAAAATCATAATCTTCTATTGTTTTTTGAAACGGAAAGTTTGCTGACTTTATTATTCCATTTGCTGCTCTTAATTCTTTTGCTTTTATTTCTTCTGTTAATAAATAATTCAAACTTTCTGTAAGTGTTGGCATTTTTTTAGTATGTTTGTGTATATAATCTGGTAATATTTCTTTTACTGTTTCTAAATCTAATATTTCTAATTTTTCATTTAATTCTTCATTCATTTTTTTCTTCTCCTTTTTCTATATAAATTCCATCTAATGAATATAAATTCTTTTCTATGCATTCATTTATTTCTTCTTCTGTTTTTTCATTAAAACTACTATTTTTTAAAATATCTATATAATCCTTTTCTTTATAGTTATATTTATAATTTTTATTTTTTTGATACGAATATATTAATTTTTTGTTATAATATAAGTGGATAACGTTATCCTTGTCCAATACAGTTATTTGTTTACCAATATACTGTATTGGTACTGAATATTTAATTCCATGATATGTAATCATTGATTCATTAGATACTTTATATTGTTTTTTTGGGTTATAATAGTTTTCTAATAATTTATAATTTACAGGAATTAAATATTCTTTTTCTTTTTCAAATAATACTTTCGGTATTTCTTTAGTTGCTTGTGATTTTTCTATATTATTAAGTTCATAATTTAATTGTTTTACTACTTTGTCTAATTCCTCGATATTTTCAAATTCTTTATCATACGCTTTTAATCTATTCATTATTTTGGCAAGTGTTTCAACTTTACCTTTAGTTCTTGGTCTATATGGTCTACATGTTACAATTTTAAATCCTGCATCACGAGAAAATTGTATGGCTTTATTATTTATAATTACATCTGTAAAATTACTTTTTACATGATCAACTATTGTTTTCATATTATCAAATAAAATTTCTTCAGTCACTCCTCCAAAATAATGAAAAGCATTTATTAAACATTTAAATAAAGTGTTTTGTTCTCTATCAAAAGTAAGTTCAATATATTTATATCTTGAATTACCAAGAACCATTAAAAAGATATTAATTATATATTCATTACCATGAGTATCATGTAGTTTTAATTTTTCTTTCCAATCTACTTGTGATTGATAACCTTTAATAGTTTCAAATCTAATAGTAAGTTGTTTTATAATTTGATGTTTTTTACTGGAAACATATTTATTTACTATTCCATATTTACCTTTATATCCATATTTGTTTTTTAATAAAAAATATATTCCAGTAGAAGGTATATTGTTATTTTCTAGTTTTTCATCAATAATATCTTTAAATGAATCTAGTTTTGAAGTATATATTCTTTTCTTTTTTTGTTTTTTATATTTTTCTGGATGTAATCTTTTATCAATAGTTCTCCAACAACATCCGTATTGTCTTGCGAGTTCTGTTTTATTCATTTTTTCTTCTCCTTCCATGATTGATTCTAATGTTATATCTTTTCTCATACTTTCATCAACTCCTTTTTATTATGAGATGATTTTAGTATACCAAAAAAGTCATAAACATTCCTAAAGTTATGACTTTTTAACTTTGAAATATTTATGACTTTCTATTTTACAATTTATAAGACCATCAACAAATTTGATTTGTCAACAGTCTGAAAGGTATAAACTAAAAGTTTATGCCTTTTAGTTTGACATTATTTATGTTATAATATGATAAGTAAAGGAATGATTTTTATGGATAAAGAAATATTTAAAGATATAAGTTATGGACTTTATATAGTAAGTAGTAAAGATGATAAGAATGTTGGTTGTGTTATTAATACTTTAACTCAAATAACAAGTGATAATCCAACTATATCTATATCTCTTAATAAAGAGAATTATACAAATAAAGTAATTAAGAAAACTAAAAAATTTGCTGTATCTATTTTATCAGAAAAGACTAATAAAGATACTATATCTAAATTTGGTTTTACATCATCTATTGATACCAATAAATTTGATAGTATTAATTATAAAGAAATAGATAATCTTCCAATTGTATATGATAATATATGTGGATATATTATATGTGAAGTTATAGATATAATAGATTGTAATACTCACGATTTATTTATAGGAAAAGTAATTAATACTAAAAAGGAAAATAACTATACTCCAATGACTTATAAATATTATCATGAAGTAATAAAAGGTAAAGCTCCTAAAAAAGCACCTACTTATATCGAAGAAGAAACTACCTCAACAGATAATGAAGAAGTATGGGTATGTGATATATGCGGCTATAAACATAAAGGACCTCTACCAGATAACTTTAAATGTCCAATATGTGGAGCAGATAAAAGTCATTTTAAAAATAAAAGTACTAAATAGTTTAGTATTTTTATATTGATAAATATAATTATAATGGGGAATGTTTATGTTTAAAATAACTAATAATATAATATATAATAATAAAATAAAAAAAGATATAAAACTATCTATAATAGGAGATATCCATATTACAGATAATACAGATATAGATTTACTTAATAATATAATTATTTCTATAAAAGAACAAAATCCAAATTATATATGTTTAATAGGAGATATTATAGATACTCCTTTAGAGTTATATAATAAAAATAGTTTATCTATATTAAAAGACTTTTTATATAATTTATCTTCTATTACTAAAACTATTATAGTATTAGGTAGTCATGATATAATATTTAAAAAGAAATATATACCAAACTCTATCGATATATGGAAAAGTATTACTAATCATAAAAATATATATTTATTAGATAATAATATTTATAAAGATAAAAATATTTTATTTATGGGATATACTTTAAAAGAACAATATTATTATAATTTTAATAATAATAAAAAAGAAGATTTAAATATATTTTATAAAGATTTAAAAAAACATAAAAATCTATATACTAATTTAGATAATGATATAGTAAAAGTATCTTTAATACATTCACCAGAGTTTATGCATAATAAAAGAAATATAAAATTATTAAAAGACTATGATTTAATAATATGTGCTCATAATCATAATGGCTTAATACCTAAAGTAATAGATGACATATATAAAGGAAATAGAGGAATAATAAATTCTAAAAAAGAAATATTTCCTAAATATACAAGAGGACTTATTAATAATAAAGTATTAATAACTGGAGGTATTACTAAAGTATCAGAAGTATCTATGAAAATGTTTAAATTTATAAATTATATATGTAATAGACATATAGATACTGTAACTTTTACTAATAAAAAATAAAGATATATTAAGTCTTAAACTTCTTACTTAATATATCTTTTTCTGTATAATAATGTTCATTATTTTTTATATAATGTCTATATCCTTTCATAAAATCTTCTATATTTTTAACTTCTTTTATTTTTCTAAAATTAAAATTTTTAATATATCTTTCAAGTAAAAACTTCTCTACATAATAATCTTTTTTCTTATATTCCAAAGTAACTTTATAAAGAAGTAATAATATAATAAGTAATATATTTATTTTTAATATATTAGGAAACTCTATCATAATTAATATAAATATCATTATATAAGAAAAATATATTGAAAGAAGTATACTTCTTTTAAAAGAAAATTTTATATTAAATAATAAATTTAATAATCTACCACCATCCAAAGGATATATAGGAAGTAAATTAAATATTAAAATAGAGTAATGTATATTTTTTATAATATAAATATAATTATTAAAGAAAGATGTTTTTATTAATATAAAATATATAATACATTGTGCTACTGGTCCCATTATTAATATAATAAATTCTTTTAATATACTTTCATTCAAATCCATATTAAAACGAGATTCTCCTCCATATGGATAAAAATATATTTTATATACATTTATTCCTAAAAGATAAGCAGAAAGAAAATGACCTATTTCATGAACAAAAAGTAGTATAGATATAATTATAAAAGGCATAAAAGATGCAGTTAGTATTGATATTATTGTAAACATCAAAACAAAAGGACTAATATAAATATAGTTAAATATATTTTTTATAATCTAAATACTTATCTTCTTTTTGAAATACTAAATATAATTTTTTATTATTTACTTCTCCAAGAAGACTTCCTTTTTCTACATAATCATACATATTAACTTTAACACTCTTAATATTAGAGTACCATACTGCAACACCATCAATTCCTTCTATAATTACTGTATTACCATAACCTTCTTTTTCTCCTATAAAAACAACAATACCACTTTCAAGTATTGGTATCATATAATTAGATGTAACTGTAAGCATAACACCATCTTTATATTTATTACTTTTACTATATTGTAATTTTTCAGAAAACACAGGAGTATCTTCTTTAACTATATTATCAACAGATAAAAATTTACCAAAATATTTTTGATATACTTTTTTTGCTTTAGTAAATTCTAAACTTTCACTAAATACATTTTTACGAATAACATCTTTAAATTTTGGGTCTTGTTTTATTACTATAAGTAGTGCAAGTAGTAAAATAATAGTTATCATTAAACGACTTATAAAATTTTTAACACTTTTTTTTAGTACTAATCTTGTTTTATTTTTTTTCATAAATATTCTCCTCAATTAAAAATATGTAAAAAAGTGAAAAATTATTATGAAAAAATACGACAATTTTTTTATTGAGCTTTACTTTTAATTGCATATATGATAAATTTATATATAGTAAGAAGGAGTTGAATTTTAAATGAAAGCAAGAGGAAAGAAATATTTATTAGTTACTGGTACATTAGAAATTATAATTGGATTAATTTCAATATTAAGTATTGTTAGTTTGTTAATGGTGAAGAATGGAAGTGTAGATGTAACACAAAATGAAGCAGTAAGAGCTTTGGGAGGATTATTAGTATTATATGCTATATATGGATTACATATTTTAGGTGGATTACTTGGAGTTATTTTTGCAGATAGACCAAAACATTCTGTAGTTTTAATGATATTTGGATTTTTATTAATATTAATGCCAATATATTCATTTACTTGTATAAAAGCAGATTTATATAATATAATCGTAAATTTTGCATTACTTTTAGTACCATGCTATTATTTCTATGGAGCTACTCTTAACTATAAGAGTCTAAATGAAAAAGAAGAAAGACCTAGAAAAAGAACAGTACAAAGTACAAGTGTTAAAGCTGCAAGTAGTAAACCTATAAGAAAGCAAGCACCTAAGAAATCTACAGCACCTAAGAAATCTACAGCAACTAAAAAAACTACTACAACTAAAAAAGCTGCTGCTAAACCAGCTGCAAAGAAAACAGTTACAGCTAAAAAAACAACTGCAAAACCAAAAGCTACAAAACAAGCACCTAAGAGAACTACAACTACTAAAAAAGCAGTACCTAAAAAGGCAGCTACAAAAACAGCACCTAAAAAGGTTGTAAAAAAATCTCCTGCAAAGAAGACAACAACTAAGAAAGCTGTAGCAAAAAAACCAGCAACAAAGAAAACTACAACAAAAAAGACTACAACTAAAAAAACTACTACAAAGAAAAAATAAAAGGAAAACCAATTAATCGGTTTTCCTTTTTCTATAAAAATAGATTTAAATTACTTAAAATACTACTTATAAATATGTATATAAATGGAAGTGCAATGATTATTAAAATATTACCAATAACTCGTAAACTACCTTTTAATCTTAAAACATCATAAACTATACATACTAGAAATAAAAATACTGCAATAGTACCAAATAAAGTAGGTAATATATCACTAGCTAGATGCATTGCTTTACATGTAAATTCAGTTTTGTTACATTTCTTTAAAATATCTGCCGCACCAACATCAGCTATAAAATCCGCTGCAATTGTTAAAATTACAAAAACAAGAGATGCTTTTAAATTTTCCATAGATGGTATATAATTATCTTTCCTTTTTACATTAACAGTAACATTGTCATTATTATTTTCATTCATAATTTATCCTCCTATAATATATTTTAACATATATAAATATAAATGAATAAATTATTTGTACTTTTTTACATAACATGGTAAAATAAACTTGATAAATAAAGAGGGTGGAAAGATGGAAGAACATAGAAGTTTTTTTAAAGTAATAGGTAGATTTTTTTCTATTTTATTTTTGATAATATTAATACCTTATTTTATTCTAAGTTGTATTTTAACTTATAGCGCAGTAACTAATTTTGAAAACTTACCAAGTGTTTTTGGATATAAACCGGTAATTATAAAGAATAATGAGATGAAAAGCGATTTATATAAAGGGGATTTATTAATAGTAAAAACAGAAGAAACTTATGCTTTATTAGAAAGAGAAGATATAATTACTTATAAAGAATCAACAGATCATTATAAAACTAGAAAAATAAGTACAGTTGTAACAAGACCAGAAATTGATGAGAACACTCCTGCAGAAAATTTAAAACCAGCTGAATATAGATTAAAAGCATCATCTAAAGAAAAAGCAGATAAAGGTAGTATTATGTCTAATCAAATAGAAGGAGTTTATTTTCTTAGGATTCCAGTAATAGGTACCTATTTAAGTTATATAGAAAATACATGGCTTTTAGTAGTATCCATACCAGTATTAGGATTATTAATAGTATTATTTATGATGGGTGCAATTAAATGGGCACCAAAAAAAGTTGAAAAAAAAGAAGAACAAAAAGATTTAGAATTAATGTCAGCTGCTGAGTTGACTACA
>CANQUW010000050.1 GCA_947627145.1 uncultured Bacilli bacterium | reverse complement strand
ATTTCAATCCTCCATAATTTAATTTTATCAAACTTTGTAAAATTTAACTATCTGATTTCATTATAAGAGTCTTTCAAAAAAATTTCTTTTAAAAAAAGATATCGTCAGTCTATCATAGTAGAAAAAACTTTGCAAATGAGAAATTTTTTAAATTCAACTTCATTTTAAGCATAAAAAAACATTTTCCCCTAAGAGGAAAATGTATAAATTCATTCACTTTTTATCTTGAAAAAACAAATTTCATACTTTTTTAATTTTTTTAAAATAATCCTGTGATTATACCGTTTTCATCTATATCCATGTTCATGTATGAAGGATGTTTTGAAAGACCTGGCATTGTCATGATATTTCCCATTAAAACTACTATGAAACCTGCACCACTTGAAAGTCTTATTTCTTTTACTGTTACGGTAAAGTCTTTTGGGAAACCTAATTTTTTAGGGTCATCAGATAAAGAGTATTGTGTTTTAGCAATGCATACTGGAAGATTTTTATAACCTAAGTCTTCTAGTCTTTTTATTTCTTCATCAGTATTATTTATATAATCTACTTTTTTTGCATGATATATTTCTTTAGCAATAGTTTCTATTTTTTCTTTAATTGATAAAGCGTCTTTATAAAGTAATTTAAAGTCTGTTTTATTTTCACATATTTTTACTATTTTTTTAGCAAGTTCTAAAGCACCTTTTCCACCATCATTGTGAGATGTTGATATTTCAAATTCACAATTTAAGTTTTCTGTAAAGTTTTTAACGTATTCTATTTCTTTTTTAGTATCAGTTGCAAAATTGTTTAAACATACAATTATATTGTTGGTATATTTTTTCATATTTTTTATGTGAGCTTCTAGATTACAAATACCTTTTTTTAAATAGTCTAAGTTTTCTTCTGTTAGATTATCTACAGAGCATCCTCCATTGTATTTGAGACTTCTAATAGTTGCATTTACTACAATACAGTTTGGTTTTAAGTTTCCAATACGACATTTAATATCTAAAAATTTTTCTGCACCTAAATCTGAACCAAATCCTGCTTCTGTTACTGTGTAGTCCGCAAGAGAAAGGGATAGGTTAGTTGCGATAAGAGAGTTACATCCATGAGCGATGTTTGCAAAAGGTCCACCATGAACTATAGCAGGATTTTTCTCTAGTGTTTGAACTAAGTTCGGTTTTATTGCATCTTTTAAAAGTAGGGTAAGAGCACCTTCTATTTTTAAGTCACGAGCAAATACTGGTTTTTTATCGTAAGTGTAGGCAATTAATATATTTGCAAATCTTTTCTTTAAATCCATTAAATCTTTAGAAAGACAAAGTATGGCCATAACTTCAGAGGCAACCGAGATGTTAAATCCTTCTTCTCTTTGTGTTTCTCCTTTAGTATTTCCGATTGTTATTTGACGTAACGCTCTATCATTCATATCTAAGCAACGCTTGAAAGAAATTGTTTTAGGATCAATATTTAAGGAGTTTCCTTGGAATAGATGATTATCGATGGCGGCACATAACAAGTTATTAGCTGCTGTTATAGCATGGATATCTCCTGTAAAATGAAGATTTATATTTTCCATAGGAACTACTTGAGAATAACCACCACCTGCAGCACCACCTTTTATTCCGAATACTGGTCCTAAAGAGGGTTCACGTAGTGTTACAATGCTTTTATATCCTAACATGTTTAAAGCATCATTTATTCCAATACTCATTGTTGTTTTTCCTTCTCCTGCTGGAGTTGGATTTATGGATGTTACAAGTATTAGTTTTCCTTTTTTATTTTTAGGTTTAATATTTAGTTTAGCAATATAATTTCCATATAGTTCATAGTCATTTTCTTTTAAATTTAATTTTTTTGCAATTTCTGTTATTTTTTCTAATTTAGTTTCATGTGCTATTTCAATATCAGATTTCATTTTTATCACCTCAATTTTATTATAGCACTTTAATTTGTAAAAATCTTTTAAATTTGATATAATTTAGCAAGAAACAGAGGTGAAGTAGTGTGGATAGAGTACAAAAAGTAATTGCGGCATCTGGTGTATGCTCTAGAAGAAAAGCAGAAGAACTTATCCGTGAAGGTCGTGTTAAGGTAAATGGAGAAGTAGTAGAGATTGGATGTAAGGTTAGTTCAAGTGATAAAATAGAGGTTGATAATAAATTAATAGAAAAAGAAGATAAAGTGTATTATCTTTTAAATAAACCACGTGGAGTTATTACTAGTAGAGATGATGATAAGGGTCGAAAGACTGTTGTTGATTTAATAGATACAGAAAAACGTATTTATCCTGTTGGTAGACTTGATTATGATACTACGGGAGTTTTACTTTTAACTAATGATGGAGAGTTTGCGAATATTTTGATGCATCCTAAAGATGATGTTGAGAAGGTTTATATTGCTAAAGTTAAAGGTAGATTTGATAAGGATAAGATTAATGCTTTAAAAAGAGGAGTTGTACTTGATGGAGTAAAAACTAGTGGTGCTAAAGTTAAGATTAAGAAATATGATAGTAAAAATGATATATCTTTTGTAAAGATTACTATACATGAAGGACGTTACCATCAAGTAAAAAGGATGATTGCAAGCATTGGACTTGAAGTTTTAAAGCTTAAAAGAGAAAGAGAATTTATATTTGATTTAAAAGGACTTAAATCAGGTGAATATAGAGTACTTACTCCTAAAGAGGTTGCTATAGTTTATTCTTTACAAAATAAATAATAAGACTAGTATGTAAATTAGTCTTATTTTTGTATGTAAATATATTTGTAAAATATTGTAAAATAGATTGATTATGTATATAAATACTTGATATAATTGTTATGTGTAAAGGTGTGATTTATTTATGAAAATAAAAATAAATGATGTTGATATAAATTATATACAATATGGAAATGAAAAAGGGCAAGATATAGTTCTTCTTCATGGATGGGGACAAAATATAGAAATGATGAAACCTATTGGAGATGCTTTTAGTCGAGATTTTCATATTACTATTTTAGATTTAGCAGGATTTGGAGAAAGTAGTGAACCAACTTATGCTTGGACAATAGATGATTATGCTTCAATGCTTTCTTCCTTTATAAAAAAATTAAAAATAAAGAAACCTGTTGTTATGGGACATTCTTTTGGAGGAAGGCTTGCGATTGCTTATTCATATAATAATCCTATAAGTAAGTTAGTTATTTTTGCGGGTCCTTGCACTGTTGAAAATGAAAAACCTAGTTTAAAGACTCGTGTACTTAAAAAACTTTATAGTATAAATTGTTTAAAGAAAATTGGAGATACTATGAAAAACTATATTGGGTCACGAGATTATAAGGCTGCAAGTCCTATGATGAGAGATGTTTTAGTTAATACTATATCTAAAGATCTTACTGGCTATGCAAGACAGATTGAAGAGCCAACTCTTCTTATTTGGGGAGATAGAGATACAGAGGCAAAACTTAGTGATGGGCGTTTACTTGAAGATATAATGGAAGATGCTGCTTTAATAGTTTTACCTGGAACACATTATGCATATTTGGAAAATTTAGGACAAGTTATAAAAATACTTTCTAAATTTCTTGAAAGTTAATGAAAATTTGGTATATAATTAAAGTAAAGGAGAGAAGATATAATGAGAATTAAAGTAGGAGTTATTTTTGGCGGAGAAACCGTTGAACATGAGGTTAGTATAATTACTGCAGTTCAAGCAATGAATGCAATGGATAAAGAAAAGTATGAGGTTATACCTATTTATATTGCTAAGGATCGTGAATGGTATACAGGAGAAATGCTTAAAGATATAGAAATGTATAAGGATTTTGACCTTATTAAAAAATATGCGAAAAAAGTAGTTTTATATGAAAAGAATGGTAACTTTGTATTACAATCTAAAGGTGTTTTTAAGGGAATAGTTACTGATATTGATATAGCATTCCCAATATGTCATGGTACTAATGTTGAAGATGGTGCTTTACAAGGTTATTTACAAACTATAGGTATTCCTTATGTTGGACCTAATGTTTATGCTGCTGCAGTTGGTCAAGATAAAGTTTATCAAAAACAAATTTGGGAGAATGCAGGAGTACCAATTGTTAATTATACTTGGTTTTATGATGTAGATTATAAAAGAGATGCTGATGCTGTTATTAAGAAAGTGTCTAAACTTAAATTTCCAGTTATAGTTAAACCTGCAACTTGTGGAAGTAGTATTGGTATAAAGACAGCTAAAACTAAAAATGATTTAGATGATGCTATAAGTGAGGCTATTCAATATGATAATAAGATTATTGTAGAAGAAATGGTTTCTAATTTGAAAGAAGTTAATATTAGTGTACTTGGAAATTATGATATACAAAAGACTAGTATTATAGAAGAAGTTTTATCAGACCAAGATTTCTTAACTTATGAAGAAAAATATTTAGGCGGTAAAAAAGGTAAGAGAGGTGTTAAAGGAGGAAAGATGCCAGTTAAAGGTAGAGGACCTTCTAAAGGAATGCTTTCTTGTACTAGAACTATTGCTAAACTTAATGATAAAACTCAAGAAAAAATTGAGACTGTTGCGGTTGATGCTTTTAGAGCACTTGGTTCTTCTGGATGTGCTAGACTTGATTTTATGATTGATCAAAAAACTAATAAAGTTTATCTAAATGAAATTAATTCTATTCCAGGAAGTTTAGCTTTCTATTTATGGGAACCTAAAGAAATTAAATATAACGAATTACTTGATGAGATGATTAATATTGGAATTAAAGATTATCGTAAGAGAAGTAGTAAAACTCATAGCTTTGATAGTAACATTTTGGAAGGAATGCAAAATGTTGGAGTTAAAGGTATGAAAGGTTCTATTAAAGGAAAATTACAATAAATAAAAGACTATCATTGAATTTTGATAGTCTTTTTGTGTGATTTTTTTCATTAAAAAAGGATTATCGCTATTTATGATAATCCTTTATTTTCTAATGGTGCACCCTTAGGGATTCGAACCCTAGACCCACTGATTAAGAGTCAGTTGCTCTACCAACTGAGCTAAGGGTGCAACTTGTTTAACAATTAAAATTATACAATAAAAATCTTTATTTGACAATATTTTTTTCATTTTTCTAGAATTTGTTATTATATGCTGATATAATAAAATTAGAAAGGTTATGAGAAATATGGATAAAATAAAGAGATTTAATCCTAGTTCTGATATAGGGCTTAGTAATAAACAAGTTAAAGATAGATATAATAATGAACTTGTTAATACTTGTGATGATGAAAATACTAAGACTGTTAAAGATATAATTGTAAGTAATGTTGTAACACTATTTAATATTATTAATATAATACTTGCAATTGCGGTTATTTTAGTTGGTTCATTTAAAAATTTAACATTTATGATTGTTATAATTACTAATACTCTTATTAGTATTTTTCAAGAACTTAGAAGTAAAAAGACTTTAGATAAATTAAAAGTTATTTCTAAATCTCCTATTAAAGCTATTAGGAATGGAAAAGAATTAAAAATAGATAAAGATGATATAGTACTTGATGATGTATTAGAGTTTTCTATTGGAAATCAAGTAGTAGTTGACTCTATTATTTTATCTGGAGAAGTAGAAGTAGATGAGTCATTTATTACAGGAGAAAGTGATACTATATTTAAAAAAAGTGGTGATATGCTTTTAAGTGGTAGTTTTATAGTTAGTGGTAGATGTAGAAGTAGAGTAGAGCATATAGGACGTGACAATTATACAGCTAAGATTGCTAGTGATACTAAATATATTAAACCTGTATCATCTGAGATTATGAGAAGTTTAAAAAAGATAGTTAGTGTTATATCATTCTTGCTTGTACCTGTTGGAATACTTTTATTTTCTAAACAATTATATATAGGTAACAGTATTAGAGAAGCAGTGCTCGCAACTGTTGCAGCTTTAATTGGGATGATACCTGAAGGACTTGTTTTACTTACTAGTACAGTTTTAGCAGTTAGTGTTATTAGACTTTCTAAAAGTCGTGTATTAGTACAGGATTTATATTGTATTGAAACTCTTGCGAGAGTTGACGTTATATGTTTAGATAAGACTGGTACTATTACTGAAGGGAATATGGAAGTAGTTGATTATGTTAGTGTTCGTGATGACTCCTTAAAATGGGTTGGTACTATATGTAATATATTAAAAGATGATAATCCTACATCAAATGCTATAAGAGATAAATATAAAAATAAAGAAGATGTATTAGTTAAAGAAAAAATACCTTTTTCATCTAGTAGAAAGTATTCTGGTATTTATACAGATAAAGGTACTTATTTACTTGGGGCAAGTGAATTTTTACTAGATAAAGATACTTTAAAAAAATATAAAAAAGAAATAGATAAATATACTAAAGATTATAGAGTTATTACATTAGGGTATTCTCGTACTAAAAAGATTTCTAAAGTTGAAGTTTTAGGTTTTGTTCTTTTAAGAGATAAGATTAGAGAAGAAGCTAGAGATACTTTAGAGTATTTTAAAGAACAGGGAGTTAGTCTTAAAATAATATCTGGAGATGATGAAAGAACTGTTTTGGGTATTGCCAAAAGAGCAGGTTTTGGCAATGATGTTCGTAGTGTAGATGCTACTAAATTAAAGACAGAAAAACAAATATATGATGCAGTGGAGAAGTATCAGATATTTGGTCGTGTTACTCCAGAACAAAAGAAGAGTTTTGTTATAGCACTTCAAAATCTAGGGCATACTGTTGCAATGACTGGGGATGGAGTTAATGATGTTTTAGCTCTTAAAGAGGCTGATTGTTCTATTGCTATGGCAAGTGG
This sequence comes from uncultured Bacilli bacterium, assembly GCA_947627145.1. The sequence goes on along the minus strand of CANQUW010000050.1, from coordinate 912 downwards.
TAGTGATGCAACTAAAAATGTTAGTCAGTTAGTACTTCTTGATTCTAATTTTTCTTCTATGCCAAAAGTTTTAGCAGAGGGTAGAAGAACAATTAACAATATAGAAAGAAGTGCATCTCTTTTCTTAGTTAAAACTATATATGCAACAATTTTATCGATATTATTTATATTTGTAGATATAGCATATCCTTTTATTCCTATACAACTTACACTTGCGAGTGTTGTAACTATTGGTATACCTTCATTTGTTTTAGCACTTGAGCCTAATCATGATATTGTTAAGGGAGAGTTTTTAACTAATGTACTTACTAAATCTATTCCTGCAGCTATTACAATAGTTCTAAATATTTTTGTTATTATTCTTGCAAGTTCTATTTGTAATTTATCATCAGTTGAGACTTCTACACTTTCAGTTACTATGGTAGGTTATACAGCATTTATTTTACTATATAAAATAAGTAGTCCTTTAAATTTACTTAGAACAGTATTATTTATTTCTATGTTTATTGCATTTATTATTGGACTTACATGTCTACCTCAAGTATTTTCATTTTCTAAATTTGATTTTCTAATGGTTATAACTACTATTGTTTGTATAATTATGTCACATGCTTTATATAAACTTTCAGAAAATACTTTAAGTGATTTTAGAAAATTAAAGAAAAAATTGTTATCAAGAAAAGAAGATTATAACTAAACTTTTAAAGTTGTAATCTTTTTTTCAAAAAAGCTTGCTTTTATAATGTTTTTTATAGTATAATAAGTTTCGTTGAAGAAATTTTAATTATTTCTTGCGAAATTTTATAATATATAGTATACTATGTATTGTAATTAGTTATGTGGACCTGTAGCTCAGTTGGTTAGAGCACACGCTTGATAAGCGTGGGGTCACAGGTTCAAGTCCTGTCAGGT
>CANQUW010000049.1 GCA_947627145.1 uncultured Bacilli bacterium | reverse complement strand
GACTGCTACTCCATAACATATTAATGCTCCTCTATTGGTATAACTTCTTTTACCTATTATAAGTATCCGCCATAATACTAACATATATAATAGTAAAATTATTATACCCATAACTAATCCTAATTCTTCTACTATTACTGCAAATATAAAGTCTGTATATGGCTCTGGTAAATATAAATATTTTTGAGTTGAGTTACCAAGTCCTACTCCTGTTAGTTTTCCATTATTAATTGCGATGTATCCATTACATACTTGAGAACCTGTTGAGAATAATCTAGAACAAGGATTCTTATAATTAAATCTTTCAAGCTGTCTTGCTTGAAGAATATTTTTTCCACTAAACATTAGTGCTCCTCCTACTAAGACAATTAACATGGCACCTATCGCAAAAGTTTTAAATTTTATAATTTTGGAAGTTGGGGATGCTAGAAACATAGTTGCAACTATTACTGAAAATATTATCGCAGTTCCAAGGTCAGGTTGGATTGCAATTAGAAATGCAAATACTGCTCCTACTCCTACCGGAACTACCGCAACAAAGGTATTTAATTTTTTATCAAACACTTCATAGAATCTTGCCATCCACATAATAAATATTACTTTTAAAAATTCACTAGGCTGAACACTAAAAAACCCAAAGTCAAACCAACTAACTGCTTGGTTCTGAGCTTCTCCTACCATTAATAGAACTACTAAACTGATACCTACTACTATAAGACATGGCCAGGAAAACATACCATATACTTTGGTATTAAACATCATTAAAAACATAAATAATATAAAGCCACTTCCTAAAAATACAGCTTGTTTTATAAAGTAATTATAGGGACTTACTGCATGGGACATGTATGCAGTAACATTGCTTGATGAAAATACCATTATTAGTCCACCAATAAATAAAATTACGGTGATAAAAAATAATGGTTTATCAAGATTTTTAATTACCTTTCTCATATTATCACGTCCCTATCTTGTATTAATTTTATCATAAAAGTAAATATTTATAAAGATGTTTTGTACTTTAGGCAACTTGTATTAACACTTTTTACATTAATTCATATCCTATAGTAGATTAGAAAAGGAGGCAAGAATTATGTATTACTATGGTGGCGGATCATGTGGTTGCGGTAACCAAGGTGGATACCAATCATATTATCCAGTTTACGGAGGATATCAAAATAACAATAGTTCTGTATACGCAATTATACTAGTATTATTCATATTACTTGTAATAGTGATTGGAACAAGATGGGCAAACTAAAAATGTGTTTATAACACATGTATTTAATATGACAAACGGGAAAACCTGTTTGTCTTTTTATATAAAATTTTAGATGAAAGCTTGCAAAAAGTTAACAATTATGATAATATGTATTTATCAAAGAAAATTTCATAAATTAAAAAAGGAAACATCTGATTTTCGCATGTTGGATGTTACCATATATAATATGTTCACCTAACATTTGAAAGTATCATTTGTTAGGTATTTTTTATTGAAATAATAATTTATATATTATTACCAATAAAAATGTTATTACAAAAAAGTAATATGTTTCTCTTTTCGCTGTAATAACCACCACCTTTCATTTACCATATGAAATCTCTTGTTGTATAATATTTTGTAATTTCATAACTTGTTTTAAAAGATAGTAACACCCAACGTATCAGATGTTTCCTAAAATAATTATACAATATGTAAACTTAAAAATCAATGTAATATTTACTAAAAGTTTATTAGATATTTTTTTACTTTAAATTTTGTGATTTTTTTGATATAATTAGTAGCAGTTGGGGTGATGTATATGTTAAAGACAAAAGATATATTAGATGAGAAAGATAAAAGACTTAGACTTGTTAGTAAAGACGTTGTTTTTCCTCTTACTAAAGAAGATAAAAAGATAATAGATGAAATGATTGAATATCTTGTTAATAGCCAAATAGATGAACTTGCGGAAAAATATGATTTAAGACCTGGTATGGGAATGAGTGCAATTCAAGTGGGAGTTAATAAAAGATATTTTGTAATTGTTTATGAAGTTGACCCAGATGAGACAGATAATGATAAAAGATTTGAAACTTATATTGTTGTAAATCCTAGAATAATTAGTAACTCTATGGAAAAGATTTATGTTGATATGGGAGAAGGATGTTTATCTGTTAATCGTGATGTTGAAGGTATTGTACCAAGATACGCTCGTGTTACTGTTGAATACTTTGATGAAAATGGACAAAAAAAGACAACTCGTGCAAGAGAAGAACTTGCTATTGCCTTTCAACATGAGATTGATCACTTAAATGGTATTTTATTTACTGACCATATTGATAAAAAGAATCCTTATAAGGGTCAAAATGAATATAGAGCAATTTAGAATCTACACTTTCGTAGATTCTTTTTTTATTTGGTTGCTTTTTCTAATTTTTTTAATACATTTTTAAAATTATCTGCTTTTATTATTTTAATATCATAATTTTTTTCTTTCATTATCTTTTGTACTTCATCATAATTATCTCCTGCTGGTACAATGAATATATCTGCCTTATCTTTTACAGCACCCATAAGTTTATATTTTACTCCACCTATTGAACCAACTGTTCCATCAGCTTCTATTGTACCAGTACCCACTATTTTTTTACCGTTTGTTATATCTTTTTTAGTTAATTTATTATATACATCCAAAGCAAGTAAAAGTCCTCCACTTGGCCCACTTTCAGCACTTGTGAACTTTAGTTTTACTTTAGGAGATGTTTTATAATCATCTAATCTTTGTAACATTACTCCAATTAATAATTTTCCTTTTTCAGAGTATACTTCTATTTCTTCTTCTACTTCTTTATTTCCTCTTTTTAGTTTTATCTTTATCTTTTCATTATCACTACAACTATCAACTATTTTTTTTAAATCTTCAAATGAATTTATTTTTTCGCCTTTTACTTCTAATACTTCATCTCCTACATGTAGTTTTTCTTTATTATGTTCTTCTACATAAATAACATAAAGATGAGTTTTAGTTACTTTAAATTCTTTTTCAGCTGCAGTATATGCTTCTCTTAATGCGTTTTCATTTGCTACTTCTAAATCAAGACTATCTCTTATACTTATATCCCTTTTAGTTTCATCATCTTCAAATTTATAATCATTTACACTTTCTTTTTCCCAAGAAGGCATGATATAAGAAAGTCCCCAAGTAAAAATAGTACCCTTAAGTTCAGAAACATAAGCCATATTAAGACTTCCTTTACTCTTATAACTATCTTTTATTTCTACTCTTTTATTTACGTCTATAGTACCTCCTCCAGTTATAATATAATAATTTACTGGACATAGTACTATAAAATACAAAATACAAAAAAATATAATACTTTTATAGTTTTCTTTAATAAAGTTTTTAGTTTTTTCATACATTTTATTAATCATAATTTTTCTCCTAATTTAATTATAACAAAAAGTGGGTGTAATATGTTAAAAAAATATAAAGATTTTATATTAATTTTAAATTTTATTATTGTAATTGTTTCATTATTTTTATTCCCTAATGTTATTAAACATCAAATATTATACTCCTTAAATGTATTTTTTAAAATATTATTTCCTACTTTTTTTCCTATGTTTTTATTTACAAATCTTTTGATTGAATATAATGCGGTTATTATATTTTCTAAATATATTAAATCTTTTGTGGAAAAAGTATTTCATGTAAGTAGTAACTGTGGATATATAATTTTAGTTAGTTTAATATCAGGATTTCCTAGTGGTGCGAAAAATATTATGAGTTTACTTGATAAAGGTCTTATTAGTGTAGAAGAAGCTAATTATTTAATTACATTTACTCATTTTTCTAATCCTCTATTCATTCTTAATGTTGTATATTTAGTAGTACAAGATAAGTCTATGTGTATAAAAATACTACTTGCACATTTTATATCTAACTTTATACTAGCACTTATTATAAGACCTAAGAAATTAAATAATAAAAATAATTTTTATTTTGAAAAAAAACATATAGATTTTTCTTTAGCACTTAATAATTCTTTAAAAAATACATATTCAGTATTATCTATAATACTTGGAAGTACTATATTTTCTTTTTTAGTATCTTCTATTATAAGTACTTATATTCCTATGAATACTTTTTTTAAAGTTATTACTAATGGACTTTTTGATTTGACTTTAGGTGTTACTACACTTAAAAATATAAGTATACCTATTAAATTTATTAGTATACTTATATTAACTTTTATATCTTTTGGTTCAATATCAGTTCATTTACAGGTATCTAGTATTATAGATAAGCGTGTCAAATATAAAAACTTTTTACTTGGAAGAATCGCATCTATTGGAATTAGTTTGATTTTATTTTTAATTATGCAAAGTTAATTGGTGCCGCAATGTGGATTCCATATCTATTAGCAAGTTTTACTTTATTATGATATAAGTTTATATCTATCATAAAGAAATTATTTTCTTCTGTTATACGTATATCACTAATTCTTAGAGATTTAATATTTTTACATCTTACTTTTCCAATTCTTTCAAATTTAGATTTACCTAAATCAGGTAAAGGATATTTTACTTCTTTTCCATTTTCTGTATAGCTTATATAATTATTTAATCTATCTACTTTTAAAGTTTTTACTTCACTTGTTAAAACAAAATTAATTTTATATTCGATTATATTTAATACATTATTCCTTGTTTCTCTTTGTGTTTGAGGATCACTGTCATCATATTCTTTACATAATTCTCCTGTTTCATAATCTGTTCTTTTAACAGACTTTATTATATATTTAGTTGCATCATCTTCTATCATTTTAGTTATGTTATTTTTATAAGTTATTATTTCTTGTTTATAACTTTCTGTTTCTTCCCTATCTTTATAAGTCATTACTACATTAAGTAAAGATACAGATATAATTGCGACTAATGTAAAAGTTATTAATACTTCTACTGCACTCATACCTTTATTATTAAGGCCTATTTTGTAAAACACTATCAACACCTCGATTCAATTCTATAGTTGCATAGCTTGTAAAATAATCTTCTGTTTCTTTTAAGTTTGTATTTCTTTCTACTTCTATAATTATTCTATAAAATCTTTGGTTAACTTTTAATACATCTTCACTACTTTTATTAAATTTAGAAAGACTATTGACATATTCTTGGAATCCTGGACTATCTCCAAATTTTTCTGATATATTATTTTTTACATTGTTTTTAAAGTCCACTAATGAATATGGTACAATGTAAAGTTTTGTAACATTAAACTGTTTAAAGAAATTTAAACATGTATTTGGCTCTATAAAATAATTGTTACAACTATTACTTACTTCTGCATATCTTTTTGTTTCATAATTTATATCTTCTTCTTTTGCGGTTTTGTCTACTTTTATTTTAAATGGATTATTTCCTGTTGATGCATTTATTGCATTTAATAAGTTTTTATTTCCTTTGTTTATAACTAGCATTCTCATCCAATGAGCAATATATTTTGTATCTAAGTCATCATAGACTTCTGTTCTTTCATAATCTCCAAGTACTGGTACTATATTAGTATAGATTATAGAAAATATTGCAGCAATTGCGACTGAGACTATTAATGTTTCCACTAAGACAAACCCCTTATTATTTTTCTTCATAAAACTAAATTCACCTTCTTGCTATTATTATAAATATATTATATAATAAATAATAGGAAAATACTATAAAAAAAAGATAAAAAAGGGGAAAACGCTATGGTCACATTTGATTTTGTCAAAACACCTATAACTCAGATAGCTGATTTTATCATTGTGCAGTCTGCAAAAAGCAATGCTAGTGATATTCACTTTGACCCTAGGGAAAATGGGCTTATTGTTAGAATGCGTATCGATGGTGAACTTAAAGACTATACGTTTATTCCTAAGATTTATGAAAGAAATTTGGTTACAAGACTTAAGTTGCTTGCTAGTATGAACATTACTGAAAGTAGACTTCCACAAGATGGTGCAATTAAAGGTAACATTGGTGGTTTAAATTTAGATATGCGTGTGTCAAGTCTTCCTACTAATGAAGGAGAAAAAGTAGTTATTCGTATTTTGGATTACTCTAGGAGTTTATCTGGAATGCAAGCTTTAGGTTTTCATGAGAAGAACTTTGAAAAATTACAAAGAATGATACATGTTCCTAATGGAATCATACTTGTTACTGGTGCTACTGGTTCTGGTAAAAGTACTACTGTTTATTCAGTATTGCAAGAGTTAAATAAAGAAGAGACAAATATAATTACTGTTGAAGATCCGATAGAAATGAACATTGAAGGTATGAATCAAGTTCAGGTTAATAGTGAAATTGGTTTGAACTTTGCAACTGTACTTCGTTCTATTTTGAGACAAGATCCAAACATTATACTTATTGGAGAGATACGTGATTCAGAAACTGCACAGATTGCCGTTCGAGCATCTATTACAGGTCACTTAGTTCTATCAACAATCCATACTAATAACTCTTTATCTACAATAGAGAGACTTCTTGATATGAATGTTGAAAGATATTTATTATCCTCTGCCCTAACTGGTATTATATCGCAAAGACTTGCTAAAAAATTGTGTCCAAAGTGTAAAGTAGAAAAAGAAGCTACTCCTTATGAGAAAAAAGTATTTAAAGTTGCTTTGGGACAAGATATTACTAAACTTCCTACAGCTAATCCTGATGGATGTAAAGAATGTAATCATGGTTATAAAGGTCGTGTTGCGATACATGAGGTTTTGGAAATTGATGATGAAATTAGAGATGCCTTAACTGAGAATATTGAAAAGGATCAGTTAAGAGAAATTGTATATACACCTAGAGTTATCGCAATGCTTCAGGATGCTTTAATTAAAGTATTACGTGGAGAAACTTCTTTTGATGAAGTGTATCGTGTAATTGATGTTGATGATGATTTAGAGTCTATATTTAAACGTCAACTTGAAAAATATGAGAAAACTCAAGAGGAAGTTATTAATAGTCCAAAAGATGAAATTAAAGAAGAAGGAAAAGCAATTGATACTTTTGATGATAGTGTTAAAGAAGAACAACAAGAGGAAGAAGAACCAGAGTTAATAACTTTACCTACAATGGAAGAAAATCTTAAAGGAGAAGATATTACTAATACAGAAAATGTTAATGATGAAGAGAAAAAAGATGATGAAGACCCTAAAGTTATATCTATTTCTGGTGTTGGTAATATTCAAATAGAGACTGAGGAAATTAAGATTGTACCTCCAGATGAAAATGCAGATAAGGTTGAAAACTTATTTGATGATAATCAATATAGTGAAGATGAAGATTCAATAGAAATAAAAGAAGAAACTCCTGAATGGGAAGACTATTATAATAAGTTAGGTGTTAAACCTAGAATATTCCCGAGTATTAAATTTGGAGAAGATATAAAATTAAATAGAAAATCTCCTGTTAGTAAGGATAAACCTTTAAAAGTACAACTTAATGGTAATAATACTATAAATATGACTACTGATAGTAATAGTGTTATTCCTGAACTAAATAATAATACAACTAATCAATAACGATTGGTTGTATTTTTAATTTACACTATAATAGTTCATTATATAATAAATACTTTGTTATTTTTTGATATAAATATCAAGGTTGTATAATTTTTAGTGTGTGTAATGTGTTTAACATTATATACACTTTTTTCTTAATTAAAAAGAGACATATTTG
>CANQUW010000048.1 GCA_947627145.1 uncultured Bacilli bacterium | reverse complement strand
ACTGTTAATGGAGTAGGTAATACTGGTGCTGGATACAGAATGGACGGATATAGTTTAATTGGTAAGACTGGTACTGCACAAATTGCTGATGAGAATAGTGGAGGATATTTAGCTGGTGCTGAAAATATTATTTCGTCATTTACTGGAATTTATCCTTACGAAGATCCTGAAATTATAATTTATGCATCAGTAAAAAGACCAGCTGGAGGTAATCAAAAAGTTATTTGGGATGCTGTTAAAGATGTTGTGAGAAATGTTGCTAAATATCATGGTCATGAACCAGAAGAAGTTAAAGTAGAAAAGGTATCAAAATATAAATTAGAGTCTTTTACTAGTAAAAAGGTTGATACTGTTAAACAAAAACTTACTGCAAATGGTATTAATAATGTAGTTGTACTTGGAAATGGAGACAAGGTTGTAAAACAATATCCTAGTAGTGGAGATACTGTTAGTTCTTCGGATAAGGTGTATTTGGTTACTAATGATGATAATATTAATGTTCCTTCAGTAGTTGGACTTTCTAGTAAAGAGGCTAGTGGTGTATTAAAACTTTTAGGACTTAAGGTAAAACTTGAAGGTAGAGGTTATGTTGTAAGTCAAAGTATAGTGGATACAAAAGCGGAAGTGGGTAGTGAAGTTACACTTAATCTTAATCCTAAGTTTTCAGATATGGAGGCTAGTACATAATGAAGATTTCTTTGAAAATAAAGATAATTATTGGAGTAGTTCTTGTTTTACTTTTCTTTGCAGTAGCTGGTATATATATTTATGTAGTAAGGGATAAACTTATTTCTAATATGAATAGCGGTAAAATAGAACTTGATGTAGAAAACTATAAAGGAATAGTTGAGTATTCTTCTGATATTTCTTTTATGCTTGTAGTAAATAAAAGTAATGAAGTAAGTAATATTATATTTTTAGATAAAGATAGTGTTGAGGTACTTGCTGATAAGAATATAGAGGGTAAAAGTATAGAAGATGCAAGTTACAGTATTATGGAAATTTTAAATAATAAAGGACTTGCTAGTAAGAATATAATTTTGACTAGTTTTCAAGATAATGATTCTGTTAATTTGATAGAGAATGCTATTAATAAGAATTTAGTTATATTTGGACTTGCTTCTAAAGTGAGTCATGAAAAAGGAAATTTATCTTCTAGAGTAGAAGAATTAAACTTAGAAAGTAAATCAACTGATATTGATAATGTTAAAGTATTATATGAATATTCTCGTAATTTACTTTTAGATGATGCTTATAACAAAATGGATAATAGTAGTACTTCAGAAGATGTAGTGGTGGATGCTAAAGATATTTATAATCAGTTAGTTGTCTATTCTAAAGGTGAGATGGATGGTTTTAAAGTTAAAGTAGATAATCAAGAGAAGAATGATCCTAATGGACTTTTAATTACTGACTTGGAAAGTAGTAGAGGTCGTAAGGTAGATTCTAATAGTTGGTATTCTATTACTAATTCAGTTGTAGTTGCTGATATTTCTATTGATGGTCATGAATTTTGTTTTAATGGAAGTATAGACAATTATATTGAGGAAAGTTGTAAGTAAAAGGACTATGTGTACGTTTTTGTATATTGTCCTTTTTAATTTTGCAAAAAAAATACCCAGAAGGGTATTATCAAGTTCTCAGCAAAGTAAATTTGCTGAAGTCGCCTTATAAAAAGGTCCAATATATAATTGATTAAATTACGATATTAATATACTATATTATTTACATATTGTCAATATATATTTCGAAAAATAAAATACCCCAAAGGGTATTATCAAATCCTCAACAAGATAAACTTGTTGAATTCCTTATAAAAAGGCACAATGTGTAATAATTAAATTACAATATTAATATAACATATAGTTTACAAATTGTCAATACATATTTCGAAAAATAAAAATACCCCAAAGGGTATTATCAAATTCTCAAGCAAGATAAACTTGCGAATCACCTTATAAAAGGCACAATATGTAATAATTAAATTACATTATTAATATATCACATAATTTACTTGAAGTCAATATTTTTTACTTTATATTTAGATATTCTTTTAAAACGATATTTATTTTATTCATTGTTGTTTTATCACAGATGTAACTAAATCTGTTAAAAAATATTCTTTTTTTACTAATAGTTGTTATTTGCGGAATTGCTCCATAAGTTATTTTTTGATACTTTGCTAAGGATGAAATATTTTTTATTAAATCTCCAAGGTTTACTCTTTTATATCCTTGTTTTGATGTTAGTGGTAACACAGTTAGGTTATCTGTGTATTCTGTATCATCTTTATTTAGTACAATTGCGAAATGAGTATTACTTAATTCTGTACCTATATTTATTCCGAAATCTACTTTTATTAGTTGTCCGTATGAATATTTCCAATATGTGTTTTTCTTCTTTTTCGTTTCGTTGTAAAAAATATTACTCTCTTTTTCTAACCAATCATCTAACTTTTTAAATTTCTGTTTTCCTGATTTGTGTACTTTTTTAAAATTTGTACAGGCATCATCAATTTTGTCTTTTGTTAATGTTGTCATAATTAGTCCTCCTTCTTTAGAAAACCTTTTATTCTTTTTTTGATATTTTCTACCCTCACTTATATTATAATAAGTAAATTAAAAAGTTACGGTACAAATTTTGTTGAAAAAAGTAGTAGATAAGTTATTAAATTGTGGTATACTATTTATGGTAGGTTAGGAGGTATGTTATGAAGAAAGAATGGAAAGATTTTAAAGAAGGAAAATGGATAGATACAGTAGATGTTTCAGATTTCATACAAAATAATTATAAGAAGTATGATGGAGATGAAAAGTTTTTAGAGACTACTACTTTAAAAACTGATAGAGTTTGGAAGAAGTGTAGTGATTTATTAAAAGAAGAACTTAAGAAGCATGTACTTGATATAGATACTGTTAATATGAGTGGAATTAATAGTTTTAAGAGTGGTTATATTAATAGTGATGATGATGTTATAGTAGGACTTCAAACAGATAAACCTTTAAAAAGAATAGTTAATCCTTATGGTGGTATTAGAATGGTTTATCAAGAATTAGATGCCTATAATTATAAATTAGATAGTAATGTAGATAAATATTTTAATATGTATCGTAAGACTCATAATCAAGGAGTATTTGATGCTTATACAGATGAGATGAAGAAAGCTCGTCATGTTGGACTATTAACTGGACTTCCTGATGCTTATGGTAGAGGAAGGATAATTGGTGACTTTCGTCGTATTGCGCTTTATGGAACTGACTTTTTAATTGAAGAAAAGAAAAAAGATTTGAAAGAATTAGTAGGAGATATGACTGATGAGTTAATCAGACTTCGTGAAAATGTTTCTGAACAGATTAGAGCGCTTGATGAAATTAAAAAAATGGCTGAAAGTTATGGATTTGATATTAGTCGTCCTGCAGAAAATTCAAAAGAGGCTGTTCAATGGACTTACTTTGGTTATTTAGCTGGAGTTAAAGAAAATAATGGTGCCGCAATGAGTTTGGGAAGAGTTGATGCTTTCTTTGATATTTATTTTGAAAGAGATTTAAATAGAGGTGCAATTACTGAAAAAGAAATACAAGAAATAATTGATCAATTTGTTATTAAGTTAAGACTAGTTCGTCATTTAAGAACTCCTGAGTATGATGAATTATTTTCTGGAGATCCTACATGGGTTACTTGTTCTGTAGGTGGTGTAACACGTGATAATGTTAGTATGGTTACTAAGACAAGTTATCGTATAATACATACTCTTACTAATTTAGATACTTCTCCTGAACCTAATATGACTGTACTTTGGAGTGAGATGTTACCAGAGAACTTTAAAAAGTATTGTGCACGTATATCAATTGAGACTGATGCTGTTCAATATGAAAATGATGATATTATGAGACCAATATATGGTGATGATTATGCAATTGCATGTTGTGTTTCTGCGATGAGAGAAGGAGTTGATATGCAATTCTTTGGTGCGAGATGTAACCTTGCTAAAACTTTACTTTATTCAATTAATGGTGGGTATGATGAAATGGAACATACTAAAGTGCTTGATGGATTTGATATGATGGATGATGAAGTTTTAGATTATAAAAAAGTTAAGGCTTCTTACTTTAAAGCAATAGAGAAAGTTGCTGAGTTATATGCGAATACTATGAACATTATTCATTTTATGCATGATAAGTATGCATATGAAGCTAGTCTTATGGCACTTCACAACACTCATGTTAATAGACTTATGGCTTATGGAGTTGCTGGACTTTCTGTTGCAGCTGATTCTCTTTCTGCGATAAAGTATGCTCGTGTTTCACCAGTACGTGATAAAGATGGGATTACTACTGACTTTAAAATAGAAGGGGACTATCCAAAGTATGGAAATGATGATGACAGAGTAGATAATATTGCTAAAGAGATACTTGATAAAATGTATAGTGAACTTTCACGTCATAAGTGTTATAGAGATGCACATCCAACACTTTCAGTTTTAACTATTACATCTAATGTTGTTTATGGTTCTAAGACTGGTGCTACTCCTGATGGACGTAGTGTTGGAGTTCCTTTTGCACCTGGTGCTAATCCAATGCATGGAAGAGATAATAGTGGTGCCATCGCATCATTGAATTCTGTTGCTAAACTAGATTATGCTAATTGTTGCAGGGACGGTATTTCTAATACATTCTCAATTGTTCCTAGTGCACTTGGTCGTGATAAGACTACAAGAATTGAGAATTTAGTTAATTTAATGGATGGTTATTTTTCACAAGGTGCACATCATTTAAATGTTAATGTATTAAATCGTGAAACTTTAATTGATGCAATGAATAATCCTGATAAATATCCTTTACTTACAATTAGAGTTTCAGGTTACTCTGTTAGATTTAATAGACTTACACGTAAACAACAAGAAGAAGTAATAGAAAGAACATTCCATGAGAGGGTATAATGAAAGGTATTGTTTCTTCAATTGAATCCATGGGTCTTGTTGATGGCCCTGGTATTCGTACAGTAATATTTTTAGGTGGATGTAAGTTAAGATGCAAGTACTGTCATAATCCCGAAATGCAAAGTATGGTAGGAGATGAATTTACAGTAGAAGAACTTGTTTCTAAGATACTTCGTAATAAACCTTATTTTAAAAATAATGGTGGTGTTACTTTTTCAGGAGGAGAGTCACTTCTTCAAATAGATTTTTTAATAGAAGTATGTAAGGCATTAAAAAAAGAAGGTATTCATATAGCGCTTGATACTGCAGGAGTAGGTGTAGGTCGTTACAAGGAAATACTTGATCTTGTTGATTTAGTACTTTTAGATATTAAGCATACCGATAAAGATAATTATTTTTCTATTACTTCATATAATATAGATGAAGTAGAGAAATTTATAACTTATCTTAATCGTAGTAATACTCCTGTTTGGATTCGTCAAGTTGTTATACCTTCTATTAATGATAATGATGATTATTTGGATAGTTTAGTTAATTATTTATCTAAAATTAAAAATATAGAAAAGATAGAATTTTTACCTTTTCACCATCTAGGTTTTTCTAAATATGAAAAATTAGGTATTAAAAATTATTATAAAGATATAGATGAAATGAATAAAGATGTTTGTGATAAGTTGTATATTAAATTTATGGAAAAGTATAAAAATTGTTAAAATATTTGACTAATTGTTAAAAAAGTGGTAATATTATAAATGTCTTATGAAGGACGAACCATACTGGGGATGCGCTCGTAGCTCAGTTGGATAGAGTGTTTGGCTACGAACCAAAAGGTCAGGGGTTCGAATCCCTTCGGGCGCACCACTTATTCGGGAAGTGGCTCAACTTGGTAGAGCACTTGGTTTGGGACCAAGGGGTTGCAGGTTCAAATCCTGTCTTCCCGACCATTATGTAATTAAATCCTTGCTTTGCAAGGATTTTTAATATGTTTTAAAATTATTGCCCTTAAGAAACACTTATTTTTTTACTTTTTGCTTCGTATTATTTAATTCAATAGAATAATTATATAATTTATTGTTTAAAGATTTAATTAATATTTCTATTTGAGCTAGATTTAAACTGTTTATTACTTCTTTTATTTCTCCTTGTTTATCTAGTTTTGTAAAATTGAATAACATCTCATTATTTTTCATAATATCAGTCCTTTCTTTGTGATGTTATTAACATTATATTAAAAACATTGTGTATTGTCAATTACTTTTGACTATTTTATAGTAAAACATTTTAATTTATGGTATACTCTATATTAGAAGGTGGTGTGTATTATGATATATTTGGTTATAATATGTATGTTTATTACAGTATTATTTCAATCTAAAGGTTCTCTTCATATGCTTCAACAAAATTTATATAATGAAAATAATAGATATTTAAAATGGATAGGTAAAAATTATCATATATTTATAAACGTAGAATTACTTTCTATACTTTTTATTATTTATCTTATTTATATTAATACAGATATTATAAATATAATATATATACTACTTATACTTATATATTTATTTGAAGTGATTTGTATTAAAAAAAGACTTCTATCAAGTCAAGAGAAAAAACCATTAGTTTATACTGCTAGGGTTAAGAGACTTATATTTACTACTTGTATTTTATATATTATTCCTGTTATATTTATTTATTACTATAGATATAATATTGATTTTGTACTTAAGATGTTATTGTTGCTTGCTGTTATGGTGTATTTAAATTATTTTGTTGTTTGGATTTCTAATATTATTAATAAACCTTTTGAGAAATGTGTTTATTATAAATTTTTGAATCAAGCTAAGAATAAACTTAGAAATATTACTGGTTTAAAAGTAATTGGTATTACAGGAAGTTATGGTAAAACTAGTAGTAAAAATATACTTGCTGATATATTAAATTATAAATATAATACACTTCCTACTCCTAAGAATTTAAATACACCTAATGGACTTATGATTACTATTAATAATCATATGGATAAATTTTGTGAAGTTTTTATAGCAGAGATGGGTGCTTATAAGATGGGAGAAATAAAAGAATTATGTGATTTTGTTCATCCTAAGTATGGAATTCTTACTAGAATTGGTACTGCACATTTAGAAACTTTTGGGAGTGAGGCAAATATACAAAAAGGTAAGTTTGAACTTATTGAAAGTTTACCTAGTGACGGGATTGGTGTATTAAATGGAGATGATCCTAAACAAGTAAATTATAAACTTAGAAATGATGTTAAAATTATTTGGATTGGTATAGATAATCATGATGTTGATGTTTATGCTAGTAATATAAAATGTAGTCATAAAGGTACAACTTTTGATGTTGCTTTTAAAGGAGATAAGAAAAAATATAAATTTCAAACTAAATTACTTGGTAATCATAATGTATATAATATTCTTGCAGGTATTGCTTTAGGACGTGAGTTTGGAATAAAGATAGATGAACTTATTAGTGCAGTTAAAGGAGTTAGACCAGTAGAGCATAGACTTGAGATAAAACCTTTAAATGGATTTTATATGATTGATGATGCTTATAATTCTAATCCTGTAGGTGCGAAGGGTGCTGTTGAAGTTTTAGGTATGATGCCTGGTAAAAAAGTAGTTGTTACACCTGGTATGATAGAGTTAGGTAGCAAAGAGGCACATTATAATAAAGAGTTTGGTCGTCAAATAGCAGATGTTGCAGATTATGTAGTGTTAATTGGAGAGAAGCATACTAAACCTATTTATAAAGGACTTATAGAAAAGAAATTTAAAAAAGATAAAATAATAATTTATAATGATGTTAGAGATGCTTATACATTTGTTAGTACATTAATAGGTAAAGAAGATGTATATGCATTATTTGAAAATGATTTACCAGATA
>CANQUW010000047.1 GCA_947627145.1 uncultured Bacilli bacterium | reverse complement strand
TAATCTCTACATATATCTTCACTTGCAACACACATGTATAAAACTACACTTGGATTTTCTGTAACATAATGAGAAAATTCATCTGTTGATATTTCATGCAAAGTATCCGCAATTACAGGTGTTCTCTTTTCGTATTCTTTATATGCTTCATATTTTACTGTTATGAAGTATAATATAAAAATCGTACATGCAAATAATATCATTAAAATAATATAATTTTTAAATGGAATTTCTTTTTTATTTTTTTTCATCACTAAACCACTCCTCCATATAATTATAGTTTACCACTAAATTGTAATTTTTTCTCATATTTTTTTAAACTTTATGCCTAAATACGTAAATTTTAGAATAAACTTAGTTGATTTGAGTCTGGTAAATCTGAAAGAATTTGCATTTCTTTCATTTTTTCTATTAAAGTTTTAGAAACTTTACCACGCATTTGTACGTCTTCGATACTTAAGAAAGGTTTTTTATTTCTTTCTTCTACTATTTGTTTTGCAACTGTTATTCCTAGACCATCTATTGTTGAGAATGGTGGGATTAATGTATTTTCATGTTCAGTATCTATAATAAATTTAGTAGCATCACTTTTTTCAAGATTTATATTTGCGAATTTGAATCCTCTTGCTGTTGCTTCTAGAGCAATTTTTAAAGACTCTAAAATTGATGTTTCCTTATTAGTCGCTTCAAATCCTTTTTCTGTTATTTCATCTATTTTTTGTTCAATACTACTACGTCCTTTTATCATTGTTTCTATATCAAAGTCACTTACACGTATTGAGAAGAATGCAGCATAATAGTTTATTGGTTGATGTACTTTGAACCACGCTATTCTTAAGGCACTCATAACGTAAGCACAAGCATGAGCTTTTGGGAACATATATTTTATTTTATGACAAGATTCGATATACCATTCGGGAATATTTACTTTTCTCATAATTTCTGTGTATTCATTCCATTGCTCTGGTTCTTTACTAGCACGTCCTTTTCTTACAAACTCCATTATTTTAAATGCTGTTAGAGGTTCTACTCCCCAGTTTATTAGAGATACCATTATATCATCACGACATCCGATAACTTCTTTAAATGGAACAACATTATTTGCGATTAGGTCACTTGCGTTTCCTGCCCAAACATCGGTACCATGTGAAAGTCCTGATATTTTTACAAGTTCAGAGAATGTTTTTGGTTTAGTTTCTTCTAACATTCCTATAACAAATTTAGTTCCAAGTTCGGGAAGCCCAAGAGTTCCTGTTTTACATTTTATATCATTTTCTGTTACTCCTAAAGATTTTGGAGAACACAATAATTCAAAGACTTCTTTATCATCTAATGGAAGTGTTGTTACATCTATTCCTGATAAGTCTTGTAACATTCTTAAAACTGTAGGATCATCGTGACCTAGTATATCTAGTTTTAAGACATCTTGGTCGATGGCATGGTAATCAAAGTGAGTTGTTCGCCAAAGAGATGTGTTATCATCTGCCGGATATTGAAATGGTGTAAAGTCAAAGACATCCATGTAACCTGGTATTACAACTATTCCTCCTGGATGTTGTCCTGTTGTTCTTTTAACTCCAGTACATCCCATAGCGAGTCTCTCTACTTCTGCATTTCTTACTCCTTCTATTCCTTTTTCTTCTAAATATCCTTTAACAAAACCAAAGGCTGTCTTTTCAGCAACTGTACCAATAGTTCCTGCACGATAGACGTTATCTATTCCGAATAGTTCTTTTGTGTATTCATGAGCTTTCCATTGATAATCTCCTGAGAAGTTAAGATCTATATCTGGTACTTTATCAGCATTAAATCCTAAGAAAGTAGCAAATGGCATATCTTGTCCTTCTTTAGAAAGTTTTTCTCCACATTTAGGACACATTTTATCTGGTAAGTCATATCCAGATGAAAACTCTATACCATAGGCTTTGCCTTCTTCATTTTCAAATTCTGAGTATTTACATTTTTTACATAAGTAATGAGCTGGAAGTGGATTTACTTCTGTTATTCCCATCATGGTTGCAACAAAACTTGAACCTACAGAACCACGGGAACCAACTATGTATCCATCATCATTTGATTTTTTTACTAGTTTTTGAGCGATTAGATAAATAACATCGAATCCTCCACCGATAATTCCCTTAAGTTCGTTTTCAATTCTCTCTTCAATGTTTTTTGGAAGTGGATCTCCATACATTGAGTGAGCTTTATTATAAACCATATTTTTTACTTCTGTATCAGAATTTTCTATTTTTGGAGAAAATGGTATTCCTCCTGTATCTATTATTACTTCAATATCTTCTACAGTATCTAGTATTTTATTTGGATTTTCTATTACTATTTCATGCGCTAGAGGATCATCTAAGAAATTAAAGTCTTCTAACATTTCATTTGTTGTTCTAAAATGATTGGATGGTATTTCTGTAATATTTTTTCTTGCAAGTGGATGACGTCCTCCTCCTGGTACTTTTTGATTAACTATTATTTCTCTAAATATTTTATCTTCTCTGTTTATATGATGAACATCTCCTGTTGCCACTATTAATTTACCTGATTCTTTGGTTACTCTAATTATTTTCTTTAAATGTTCAGAAAGTTCTAATTTACTTTCAAAGTCACCAGTTTGAAGTAAATGGTCATAACATTCCATTGGTTGTACTTCTACATAATCATAGAATCTTATGATGTTTGCTAGTTCATCTTCTGTTTTACTTTTAGCCATATTAAAGACTTCACTTTCATAGCAGCCACTACCTATTAAAAGTCCTTCTCTATATTTCTCTACTTCACTTCTTAAAATTCTTGGAGTTTTATATAAATATGTTGTGTTAGCATAAGACACTAATTTAAATAGATTTTTTAACCCAGTTTTATTTTGTACTAAAATATTTATATGGTGCATACGACCAAATTTATGTATTTCATCTTTAGAAACCATTTCTAATAAATCATCCATTTTTTCTATATTTTGATTAGAAAGTTTTTTTAACATTTTATAAAATACTAAAGCAGTTCCTTCAGCATCATAGTCTCCTCTATGGTGGTGCTCTTCATCCCAAGGTACATCATATCTTTTAACAAGAGCAGATAAACTATGTCTTGCATAATTAGAGTCTAATGTACGTGATAATTCTAGTGTATCTATTACTGGATTTGTTAACTTTCCTAAATTATATTTTTTATATGCCATTTCAATAAAAGAAGTATCGAACTTAGCATTATGTGCAACTAGTGGGTAATCTTTTATAAATTCTTTAAATCTTTTAACAGCATTTTCTTCCGTGTCTTTTCCTTCTAACATTTCATCTGTTATACTTGTTACTTCTATAATTTTTTTAGGTAATCTTCTTCCTGGATTAATTAGTTCATCATATTTTTCTACTATTTCTCCATTTTTTAATTTAACGGCACCTATCTCAATAATAGAGTCTTTTCCACCAGCATTAAATCCTGTTGTTTCCAAGTCAAAAACAATATATGTTTCTTCTAACATAGTTTTATCAGTTGGTCTTAGTACTATATCTACATTATCATCTATCATCGAAAGTTCTGTACCATATATTACTTTAAATTTATCATTTTCTTCTTTTCCTTTATTATATCCTCTTACAAAGTTATAAACATGTGGAAAAGATTGTACTCCATTGTGATCAGTTATCGCAATTCCTTTATGTCCCCAAGCAATCGCTTGTTTTACTAAATCTACTTCATCTGCCACTCCATCCATACCGCTCATTTTAGTATGAGTATGTAATTCTACTCTCTTCTCTTCTGATGTATCTTTTCTTTCTTCTTCTGTTTTTTCTACTTTTTCTATACTTCTAGCATTTAATACTAGTTCTTTAGAAAAATTATCATCTCTTATATAACCATTTATTTTATACCAAGAGCCTTCTTTTAATTCTTTTTTTAGTCTATTATATTCTTCTTCAGTATTTGAAAATACTTTACAATAAATACTATCTGTATTATCTGTTAATTTTAATGTAATAATTTTAAAGTTTGTTTTTGGAGATTCGAAATACTCTGTACCAAATACATATCCTTCTATAGTAATATCATTGGTTTCACCAAGTATTGTTTTTATTGGTACTTTATTTTTTTTGTTTTTTCTACCAAGAATCATTCCTTCTTCTGGTTTATTACTTCTTTTAAAAGTTTTTTTTGCTTTAGTTGGTTCTTTATTTTCTTCTGGTGTCTGTTCTTTTATTTCTTCAATATTTGAAAATTCATATTTACTCTTTTCTATTTCTTCTTTTACAGATTTAACTTCATCTAACTTTATAGTTATTTCTTCTTTATATCCAAAATTATTATAAAATTCATTTATTTTGTCTATTACTTTTTTTATCTTTTCTTCTTCTCTTTTATTTGTGGTAACTATAACTAATTTATTTTCTTCTATTTTTAAAGCATCTTCAAATAAACTTATTATTCTAAGGTCTTCTTTTAATTTTTTTAATACGATAGGAAAATAAGATTGTAAAGTATTTAAATCAGGATTTTCTACTTCATATTTAAAAGTTATATTATTTACTTTTTCTATAATATTAAATTTATTTTCTTCTAACTTTTCTAGTACTTCTCTTTGTGGTAATTTATCTGCTTCAATAATTATGGTCCAAGTATTATTTTTACTATTTACAATTATCTTTTTTAAAGTACAATCTAAAAAGTTTGAATATAGGTTTTCATCTATATTCATGTTTTCAAGTAAAATTTTTAAATTTTCATCCATGCCTACTACCTCCTGATGTATATACTTTATATTATTTCTAGTTCATTAATTTTTAAAATATGCTTTTGGTTTTTAATACAAAAATCTATAAACGTTAATAAATCTACTTTTTTTAACTGTCTTTCATAAGTATATTTTGAGACATCAAAAAGTATTTTATCTCTTTTCATATATTTTACTAAATCTTCTTTTTTAACTCCTAAATACATAAGCCAATATGGGTATATTTGAGTTTTTAAAAATTTTAAAGATGCATCTCCAGATAAGTATTTACTCTTTCCTGAAATACGTGTTGCGAACTCATTTAAAACAACAAGTTCAATTATAGCTTTTACTATATCTTTGTATTCTTTTTTATAATTTTCAAGTTCTTTTTGCACTATATCAAAAACTATATGAGTTAAATTCTCTACTTCAAATCTATGCTTTACTCCCCAAATTAAAGTATTTGTTTTGGTTGTTGGTGGATTTTCAATACTTGAACATTTTAATTTTGGTGATACTACTAAAACTTGATAAGGATCAAATTCTAAACGAGTAATATTTTTTAGTTCTTTAATGGTTTGTTTTTTATGTTTATCCCACATTTTAACTAAATATACTCGATATTTTTCTGTTTCTTTTTTTAATTCTTTGTAACCACTATAGTCTTTCATTAAATTGTAAATTGTATCATTTCTTGGTATAAAATTTTTAGGGTCTTTTAATATTTTTTTATAATCTTTATAAGTTATATTATATTCTTTTTTATAGTTTTTCCATAGTTTTTGTTTGTATTTATGAATACTATCTGAAATTGATGCTTGAAATAATAAATTCCATATTAATACATAATCATTAACCATGAATTTTAAGTTCATTGAAATCACATCCTGACAAAATTCTTTTCTTATAATTTATGATATCACAACATAAATACTTTGAAAAGTGATTTTTTGTAAGTTTATAAATTTATACTCAAAAAAACAACAGGTAAACCTATTGTTTTAGAAAGTCTTTATTAAGAAATATATTGCAGTTATTATACCTGCGACTAATGCTAGTAAAAGTATTATTTTTAAAGCTGTCATAAGTTTAGATGGTCCATCTTCTCCATCTGTAAAATTAAAATCTTTATCAGATAAATCCATTGATTTAGTATAGAAAGATTTATCCATATCTTTTAAGATATCTTCTTCTTTTCTTTCTTTTCTTGGTGGGTCAGGTAATTCCACTTTATTCATTGTGTCTTTATCTAATATATCTTTACTGAAATTTAGTTTTTCATCTGTTGATGGTATTTGGTCATCTAAATTACTAGTCATTAATTCACTAAGTAAATCTACACTTGTTCTTTTGTCTATCTCTCCTTTTAGTGTTTTCGATGTAATTGTATCTATTAAATCTCTTAACTCATCTTCGTCAGGAGATAACTTTGCTTCTTTTTCTTTACGATATTTTTCTAGTTCTTCTGGATTAAGACTGGCAAGAATATTATAATTTGTATTTTTTAATTTTCTTTTTTTGTCTAATTCATCAAAACTATCTCTTGATTCGTGAGCTTTTTCTAAGATGGCATTAATATCATAAACTCTATTTTCATGATCTTGATATAAGTAATTAAAATCATCTAATTCTTTTTTTACTTTTGGAGGTGGTGCAAATTCGCTTAAGTCTTTGTACTTTTGATAACCTTCTCTTGTTCTGTAGTTTTTCTTAGCTGCATTTAAGTCGATAGCATCCACTTTGGAAATGTCTGTAAAGTTTGTATATTTTGTATTTTTACCTATATTATCATAAAGTTCTTGATTACGGCTTCTACGACTTGATGATGCTCGAGTTGTAGTTTTTTCATATCTATCCATACGACTTGGCATAATAATACCTCCAATCTTAATATAATTTTATCATATATGTAAAAAAAACAAAAGTAAGTAATTATCTCTTTACGTAAATAAAAATATAGTTTATACTAATAATGTAGGAGGAGAAGTAATTTATGAAAGTTAAAGTTAATGATGATGCTTGCATCGGATGTGGTGCTTGTGTTGCGATAGCTCCTGAAGTTTTTGAAATAAATGATGAAGGACTTTCACACGCAATAAACGAAGAAGTAAGTGATGAAAATCGTGATGCTGCACATGAGGCGGTTGAGTCTTGCCCTACTGGTGCGATTGAAGAAAAATAAAAATTCCAGGAATTAATCTTGGAATTTTTATTTTATATTAAGATGTTATCCCTATATAGTTTAAGGAGATGAGTCCTATACTATATTATATTTTTCTTCTTTTTGTATTTTGGAATACTTAACTATGACACTTATTATCTTAGTAGTCATACTACTAATGATAGTAAGTGTAAAATATTAAAAATATATCAGGGGGTTCGTAAGTACAACTTTTGTTTTTACAAAATAAAAAGTGCACCTAATTTCATCTAAGAAATTAGGTGTACCACCCATAGTGGAGATGCACCTAATACAGCAAAATTAGGATTGCATCTCTTTTTTATTTTATGTAGAATCATAAAATAAATACTTTCTATGTTATAAATATAACATAACCTTATATAAAAGTAAATACTTTTTGTAAACTTTTACTTATCTTTTGTTTTCTATTTCTTCTTTAATTAGTTTTATAAATTCATCTAAGGAAACAGTAGTTGTTTCTTTTTTACTATATAATCTATAACTTACAGTATTATCATTTTTCTCATTATCTCCAAGAATTAGAGTATATGGTATTTTTGATGTTTGTGCTTCTCTTAGACGATAACCTAGTTTTTCATTTCTGTTATCTAATTTTACACGAATATCATTTTCTTCTAAAACATCATATACATGCTCTGCATATTCTCCTTGATGTTCACTTGATACCGGAATTACTACTACTTGAGTTGGTGCAAGCCATGTTGGGAATGCTCCTTTACACTCTTCTATGTAGAATGCTGTAAATCTATCGAATGTTCCAAAGATAGCACGATGTATTACTACTGGCACTTTCTTTTCTCCTGTTTTTGAAATATAAGATAGGTCAAATCTTCTTGGAAGTAGAAAATCTAATTGACAAGTTGAAAGTGTAACTTCTGGTCCTACTGCTGGTTTTACTTCAACATCTAATTTTGGTCCATA
>CANQUW010000046.1 GCA_947627145.1 uncultured Bacilli bacterium | reverse complement strand
AATCAATAGATATTCCATTTATATTCCCTTTAAAACTAAGTATATCAATGGTTTTATCTTTTGGTGTCATTATGCACGTGACAGGCACGAGTTAGGTTGTGCTCCATGCCAATGTTTTACGTTTGCTGGAATAATCACAATATCCCCTGGAGATAGTTTTTGTACATCCTTTCCTTCTTCCTGGTAGTAACCATAACCTGCGGTACAGATTAAGACTTGTCCTCCACCACTTTTAGCATGATGAATATGCCAGTTGTTTCTACATCCTGGTTCAAATGTTACATTAGCAAAGCTAATACCATTATCTGTTGCTGCAATAGGATTTAGATAACTATTACCTATAAAATACTTAGCAAAAGCATCATTAGGTTGTCCTTTCCCAAATACATTTACTTTTTCAAATTCTTCTTTATTCATTTTCATCTTCCTTTCCGTAAACTTCTTCAATTAATGGAAAAGTACTCCATGCTTTAGGCCAGCCTGAATAGAATGCTAGTTGAGTTACTACTTCAACAACCTCTTCTTTTGTAAGACCATGTTCTTTTCCAATTGCAATATGACTTTTTAATTGTGGATATAGTCCCATAGCAAATAAAGCTGATATTGTAATTAAGCTTCTATCTCTTGCTGATAGTTTATCTTCTCTTGACCATACCTCCCCAAATAATACATCATCATTTAATTCTGCAAATTTAGGTGCTAACTTACCTAAATTATCTCTACCTGCTGTTTGTTTTTTCATTTTTATTCCTCCTCTAAATTTTTAAATTTTAAATCCAATTTTTTATATCACTTTCATCTAAATTACTTGAAAGTCTTTTAGCACTAATAAAGTTAATATTACTATAAGTATTTTTTAATGTATTAAAACTATTATTTACACTAGAGCTTCCTGATGTTGCGAATACATATACATTTTTATTTTCAAGATTGTTTTCTTCTATAAATGTATTGATAATTGTTGGTGCTAAATCCCACCATACTGGAAATCCTATTAAAACAGTATCATAATCACTTAAATTAGAAACTTTATTTTTAATCTCTGGGCGAGACATTTTATCTTTCATTTCAATTGATGAACGACTACTACTATCATTCCAATTTAAGTCAGCATCTGTATATTTTTCTACAGGTTCAATTTCAAATAAATCTCCTCCTATAATATTTGCAACCTTCTCGGCTACACTTTTTGTTGTTCCACTTGCTGAAAAATAACTAACTAATATTTTATTCATTTTTTATCTCTCCTTTTTTATTAATTATTTATACTATTAACCCATTCATTAATTTCATCTTGAGTAGTTCCAGATGAAAATCTCTTACCATCAATCCAGTTAACATTTTTATTATAATTTTTTAAAGTATCTAGACTTTCACTTATACTACTACTTCCAGAAGTACAGAATGGTATTACTTTCTTTCCACTTAAATCATTAGTATCTAAAAATGTTAAAATTATTTTTGGAACATCTCCCCACCAAATTGGATAACCTAGATAAATAACATCATAAGAATCAGTTTCAATATTGTTTTGAATTTCTGGTCTTGCTTTAGAATCATTTTGTTCTTTATTTGCTCTACTATTATCTTTATTATAATCTAAATCATCATCAGTATATTCATATTTTGGTTCTATCTCTATTGAATCTCCTCCTGTTGCATTTTCAATCAAGTCTGCAACTTTTCTTGTTGTACCAGTTGCAGAGAAATATATAATTGCAACTTTGCCGTTTGATGTTTCATTATCATTTTCATTTATTTTGTTTTTTTCATTAGTATTATTTGTTTTTATATCACCTTTGTTAGAGTTAGAACTCATAAACCAAAAACCAATTCCTCCTACTGCAACAATTGCGATTGCAACAATTAAAATTATTATTTTTTTGTTCATTTTTACATCTCCTTTCCTAATTTATATGCTTCTTCATAATATTTTTTAGGCATCATAGATACTGTTCCACAACCCTTTCCATATATTCTTCCTGAATCTTTGAAATGCATATATTCAAAAAGTATATCGAAATATTTATCAATTGCTCCATAAGTCCAGTTTTCATCACTATTCCATGCCGTCATAATTACTGCAGCTTTTAAATTTTTATTAGTAATTTGCATAGTTCTTGCATAAAATCTATCTATCATCATTTTTAGTTGAGATGAAACGTTATAATAATAAACTGGAGATGCAAAAACTATGGCATCAGATTTTAATATTTTTTCTAATATTTCATTTCCTTTATCCTTCTGAATACAATTACCATTCATACCACAAGCATCACAACCCATACATGGATTTATATTGATGTGTGCTAGATCAATTACTTCAACTTCTTTTCCACATTCACTTGCACCTTTTACGAATTCTTCCACTAATGTATTAGAAGTTCCTTTTTTATGTGGACTTCCCGATAAAACAACTATTTTCATTTTACTCCTCCTAGTATTTTTTCAAGTCCCATTTTGATTAGTTCTTTATCAGTATAAAAATTATATTTGAAATCAGCTTTTTTAATTGCTGTTTTCATTTTTTTAGTTACTGATGTATAAGGATAAACTCCTACTAAAAATGGTAAGAAAGTAAAAGTTATTTCTTCTGCTTTTTTCTTATTTACCTTAAAAAACTTACATAAACATTCTTCAAGTAAAGTAACTGATGATTTGAATGCTAATTTAAAATCAGTTATATTTTCAACTCTACTGTTTTCTTCCATTTCAAACATATTCATAGATATAAGTTTTAATAAAGTTTTTCTTTTTAAAAGTGAATTTGTAATTTCTTCTATAAATTTCTTTTTAGATAGTTTATTATTTTCTAGTATATTAGATAAATCTTTATTCCATTTTAAATATTCACTTTGTACGAGTGCTAAAAATATTTCTTCTTTAGTTTCAAAATAATTATATATTGATGTTCTACCAAAACTTATTTGTTCTCCAATAAGTTTAATATTAATATCTTTAAAATCTAGTTTTTTATATAATTTTTCACAAGCACTTATAATTTCTTCTTTTCTAATATCTGCTAATTCTTTTTTCATACCACACTTCCTCTGACATACTGTCAATATAATTATATATCTATAATGACACCGCGTCAATATATATTATGATGTTTTTCAAATTAAAATCCAGTATGCAATAATTTCTTGCCTACTGGATTCAGATTGTTCTAAAAGAATATAAAAACTGTTATCTACTTATTAAAAGTAAAATAAATTTTTATTTTTCTAACTCATTAAAAATTAGATGATTAAATTCTAATTTATTATTAATTATTTTTTTCAAAAATGATGGTCTAACATCAAAATTATCTAAATTATTAATATCAACCCATTTAAAATTAAGTTTTATATTATGCCCTTTATCATTTTCAATTAAAGTAAAATCATTCTCATCAAAATCTTCGTCAATAAAACTCATTAAATAATAAAATGAAATTTCATGCATTTTTTTATTATATTTATTAATAAAATAATTTTCAACAACACCTAAATACTTTTCAACATTAACATCTTTTCTTGTTTCTTCAAAAAGTTCACGTTTTACAGCTTCCTGTGTTGTTTCACCCAATTCGACATAACCTCCAGGCAAGCATAAAAAACCACTGTCGTCCATGTCAACTAAAAGTAATTTGTTGTGTTTGATTATTAATCCTGAAACTCTAAATTTAAAATTATAATTATTGGTTTTAATCTTTATACTTTCTCTCATAAAATCTCCTTTATAATATTTTCTTAATATCATTTTGAATTATACTGAATTTTTACTATCTATAATTGTCTAAAAATTTCTATTTGATTTTTCTTTCTATATACCATTTTGCAAAATCATGAAAATAATTATCCGTATCCTTCCACCATTTTAATTTTTCTTTCAAAGAAAGACTTCCATAATTACTCTTTTGTCCTTGGATTTCCATTAATTGATCCATTACACTACCTGTACCTTTTGCACTTTTTCTAAATAATAATGGTGTATCCATTCTAAATGTTTTGTAAGTTCCATCTGGCTCTGCATATGCTAATACTTCAATAGCCTTTCCTGTTCTATTTTCTTTACCATCCAGTAATCTTAAAATTCCATCAGTACCTAATTGATTGAACACATACTTACCAAATGCTCCCGGAAAACCATTTAAAGCATTTATCTCAAATCCTACATCAGTTTTTATAACTGGTTTATTTAATTCTTTAGCAGCAAGCAGTGCACTTTTAGCAGCAATTTTTTCTATATTGGTTTCTTGAATTTCATCAACATCTAAATCTATATTTTTTACATCAATATCATATAGTCCTAATACAGATTTTGCTATTTCTAATTTATGTTTATTACCAGTTACCAAAATTATCTCTTTCATGATTAATTACCTCCATTTAATTGATTTCCATATTATTTTATCATTTTTTTATTGATTTTTCTATAATCTTAAATTCTACTCATACTCAAAAATTTACTTTATTTCATTTATTTTCAGATAAAAAAGACTATCAATTCCTTGATAACCTTACTTACATAAATTTTAATTTTTTATGTTATATATATTTTTATTATTTTCTTTTAAATATTATTTTAAATGTTTGTCTAACAAATGGTTGAATAAAGAATAACTGTGAGAAATATGCAAATGGGAAATTGATACAAATTAGTTTTAACCAATTAGCTAGTAACGTAATTATATTAAATCCCATATAATAAGGGTAATATAGACAAGCTGCTATAAAACTCATTATGGGTACCATTATTCCTACAGTGGCACATATTACTGCTGTTTCAAAATGTATTGGATTAGTTTTCTTAATATCAAAATTTTTACAAGCTAATTTGAAAGAAAAAGGTTGTCCAATTAACATTTCTGCTGAATAAGCAAAACAAAATTCTACTAAAACAACTGACCATATAGGCAAATAATGACCAAACATATAAACACCACCAAGTTTATTAATAGCATTTATTACACTACTCGCACCAGTTGAACTCATAAGTGTTTGTCCATTTACAACATACAAACTATAAAATACATAAGCATGAACTGTAATAATTACTGTAAGCAAAGCAAATAAAGCTCTTTCTTTTTTATTTGTAGGCATAAACTTCCACCTCCTTTTTTGCAACAAAAAACACACATAATACTATCACATTATTCTAAATACATCTCTGTAATCAGATTTATGTGCATAGCACTACATGTGTCAAATGTATTACTTGTTAAGTATAACATAATTTTTATTTTTTTGTAAGAATTTTTTATTACTAATCTTGATCTTTAAATGGGTGTTTTAATTTATTAATTATTTCATTACTAACAATCTTTTTTGAGACATTATATATTTCTGTTGCTTTATCTAAACTTATATCTAATTTAATTACTAATTCACTTATTATTTTATCTTTATTCTTTTTACTTATAAAAAAGTGTTTCTCTAATATATCATTAACTAATATTGTTTTGCTTTCATTTAAATTAGTTTGTTTAGAAAGTTCATTTAAAAATTCTTTTTTATTCATTGTTATCACCATACATTTGATTCTTAGTTTCAAGTCCTAACAATCTTCCATATTCAAATATATATGACAAACTAAATAAGAATAATATTTCTACTAAATCATAAGTTTCAAATTCTACATTTAAATCAGAACTTAATAATAATTCAAATATACCACCACCAACATTATTCATTATGATTATTATAATCATTTTCCAAGCAATCTTCTTTATTAAACTAACATTTTCTAAAGTAAATGGTGTTTCTCCTTTATTGATATTATCAAATAAAGTTTCTAAATGTTTAAATATTATAGATGTTAAAATAATCGTTACTAATAGAACAGCAAAACCAGTTTCAATATAACCAATTATTTTAACTTTACTATTTTTTTCGAATATAGATATTACTTTGGTATTTAAAAATTCTTTATCAGCATCCGCTAAAACAAATGAACCAACTTTTAAAACTACTTTGTCATTTTTTTCTGTAAGATTGATATTATTATCTGGCAATTTTAAAGTTAAATTATTATCTTTTATTACAACTTTATTAATAAAATAAGGGGACGCAATTAAAACTAAACAAATAAATGGGATAGCTATATAGCAAAAAATCCTTCCTATTTTAGATATTACAGAAATGATTTTACTCAAAACTTTCATTTTCTTTTGTTCTTCTTTTTTTAAACTGACAACTTTAGTTTTAACTTCATCTCCAAGAGAATCAATATCAATGATACTATCATTTACTAAATCATTAATTTTACAATGAAAAATTTTACATAGTTCTAATAAATTATTCATTGTAGGAAAAGCATCTCCTGTTTCCCATTTACTTACTGATTGCCTAGATACATTTACTTTTTCTGCTAAATCTTCTTGTGATAGTTTTTTTAATATTCTTATTTTTTTTAAATTCTCTCCAAACTTCATTAGAGTACCTCCTTTTCAGAGTATATTATATATGTAAAAGCAATTTTAAACTATCAGCTTTTAGTTGCATTTAGATTTTAATCTCAAATTTACTTGATAATTTTAGTAATATAAATTGTAATTTGTATTACTTTTTAATTGATAAATCCTTGCAAGTATCCAATACTATATCTCTTAATGTTTCTTTGTTCTCTACATCATCAATTAAATACATAGGTTTAGCACTTTCATAAGGTATAGATTCTTGCATATTGTATTTTTTATTGCTATTTACTATCTTAACAAGCAATCTATCATCATATATACCACCAAATAAAATATTATTGTAATAAAGTAAATATTCTCCCATCATTGATTTACAAGTAATGTTATCTAATAAGTTTAATTGTTCCAATACAAAATCTCTATAGTCTTTTGTTGTAGCCATTATATCAACTCACTTTCAAATTACTATTTATTTTACTAATATAAATTCTAATTTAATTTATTTTCTTTATAGGATGTCTGATTACTGTCTTTAATTTACTCACATCACATTTTCTTGGATCACTTAAATATATTTCGTGATGGTATCTTGTATCAGTTATATCTAAATCATATCCATTTTCTTTCATATATTCGTGCATTAATTTAATTGTTTTGGGTTCATCATCATAAGAACCTAAGTGCATACATTGAACACATAGTCCTTCATCATAAGTTAAAAATTCAACTCTTGAAAAGTCTTGTTTCTTTTTCTTTGTTGCTTCTTCAATTGCCCAATTGAAATCTTCTTCTGTTACAAAGTCTGGTAATCTAATAATAGATATAAAGTGCATAGCATTTTTATTATTATAATCAATACTACCTTTTAATCCATCTTGCCACCAAAATCCCTCAAGTGGTGGAACAACATATTCAAAGAATCCGTCTATCTTATGAGTTCCTTTATAACTCATCTTTATTGTATAAGCCACTCCATATAATAAACCTATTGTATTTTTATAATCTCCATTTTCTTCATTTGGGTTACCTGTTCCTCTTACTGCAATATAATTCATTTTTGGTATTTCAACAATACTAGGTTTATTTTTAGGCATATAATATTCTTTATATTCTTTTTTAAAATCAAAAGCCATAATTAACATCTCCAATACTTATTACAATTTTACAATTCAAATTTTAATTTAAATAATTAAATATCTCATCTGGATATATTTTTAATTCTTTATTTTTAAATTTATCTATGTCTATCCACATTGCATCACTTTCACAATTCCCCTCAACTATATGGTATGTTTCCTTATAATCCTTTTTATTTATATCAACATTATAAAACAATATCAATTCATGTGCATCTTTTCCATTATAATTAAATATGTTCTCAGCAATACCTAAAAATTTTCCTACACTAATATCTATATTTAATTCTTCTTTAAATTCTCTTTTTAATGCTTCTTTACTATTTTCTAAAAATTCAATACCTCCTCCTATACATCTATAAA
>CANQUW010000045.1 GCA_947627145.1 uncultured Bacilli bacterium | reverse complement strand
AACCCTAGATTATTAGTTTCTACATACAAAAAGACAAATAAGTAGTTTTATTTACCTATTTGTCAACAGTCTGAAAGGTATACATTAGTATATCTTTTTTCATATTTACATTGTTTTAAGAACATATTATAATTATAGTAGGTGATATAATATGACGTGTCCTAATTGTGGAAAAGAAATGTATAAAGATTTTTGTATGCATTGTGGTTATATGGCTAATGGTAATTATATAAAAATGGATAATGGTCAGGATGATACTGATTTAAAGAAAATACTTGGAATAGATTATTATAATATAGAAGATGGTAAGCTTTCTATTATTTCACTTTTATTTGGACCATTATATTTTTGTTATAGAAGATATTTTTATTTAGGCTTAATACTTGGTATTTTAGATATTTTAAGTTTTGTACTTATTGGATATTTATATAATACTTTTTTAAGTAGTATTATTAGTATACCTATTATTATAGTACTTGTTATTTATCTTCTTTTAGATAGGGCTTTTTGGGTGTTTATAAATAATAAGATATATATTAAACTTTTAAAGAAAAAGATAGAAAATATTAATAAAAATCATAGACTAGAAAGAGAGTCTTATATTGATGGTGTTAGAACTAAAAGTATATCTAAGTTATTTATATCTTTAGTGATTTATATATCTATTGCGGTATTTTTATATTTATATTTTATAGGATTTAATTTACAGTAAAGAATAATAATTTGTTTTTTAAATCCTTTTTTTGTGATATACTTTAGTTAAGAGGGTGAGTGTATGAAAGCTTTAATTACTGGTGCTTCTTCTGGAATAGGTCTTTCTTTTGCTAAATATTTATCTAGTATTGGATGTGATTTGATACTTGTTGCTAGAAATAAGGAAAGACTTGAAGCTATAAAAGAAAAACTAGGTGGTAATATTCGTGTTATTGCGACTGATCTTAGTAATATTCAAAAAGTTAAAGAGTTATATGTTTTAACTAGAAAAGATAATATTGATATTTTAATTAATAATGCAGGTTTTGGTTCATTTGGAGAGTTTCAGAATACAGATCTTTCAAATGATTTAGAAATGATTGATACTAATATTCGGGCATTACATGTTTTAACTAAGGCTTTTCTTAGAGATATGCTAAAAAAAGATTCTGGTTATATATTAAATGTTTCTTCTAGTGCAGCTTTTCAACCTGGTGGTCCACTTATGGCTACATACTATGCAACTAAGTCTTATGTTAGAAGTTTAAGTGAAGGTATTTGGTATGAACTTAAAAGACGTAAGAGTAATGTAGTTGTTTCTTGTTTGTGTCCAGGACCAGTTGATACTAATTTTAATAAAGTTGCGGGAGTGGATTTTTCTGTTAAACCTTTATCAAGTGATTTTGTTGCTGGTTATGCAATGGAAAATTTATTTAAAAGAAAAAAAATAATTGTTCCTGGGTTTAAAATGAAATGTGCTAAATTTTTCTCTAGATTTGTAAGTGATAAGTTCTTACTTAGAACTGTTTATAAAATACAAAGAAAAAAATTAAATAAATAAATACTTTCCTTTTCGGAAAGTGTTTTTTTTGGTATAATATAGTTAATCTTTAAGGAGGTTACTATGGAAGTTGTTAGTGTTTCAAATCTTAATTATAAAGAAATACTACATAATATTAGTTTTAGTGTAGAAGAAAACAAATTTATATGTATTTCAGGTGCTAATATGTGTGGTAAGACTACATTAATAAAAGCTTTAGCGGGTATTATAAAGAGTAATAATGTTTTTTTAGAAAGTAAAGATATTAGTAAAATTAATTTTAATACTTTTCATAAAAAAGTAGCTTATGTTATACCTTTTTTAGATCAAGAATTTATTTTCTCAACTGTTGAAAAAGAATTATTCTTTGTTTTAGATAATCTTGGTGTTAGACCATCTGTTAAAACTAGTCGTTATAAAGAAATGATTGATTTATTTGAGTTATCTGAATATACACAAATGAATCCTAATGAACTGGATATTAAAACTAAAACTAAATTAGGACTTGCGATGGCAATTATTACAAAACCTAAAGTACTTCTTTTAGATGATATTTGTTTTATGATGAATAAGGATGAAACAGATGAAATAATAAAAAAATTAAAAGCCTTAAAGAAAGTATATAATATGACTATTATTATGACTACTAGTAATTTAAGAGAAGCTATTAGTAGTGATTATCTATATATATTAGATAAGGGAAAGATAGTAATGGAAGATACTCCACTTAAAATATTAAAGAAAGATAATGAACTTAATAGATATGGCTTAGCATTACCATTTATGATAGATTTATGTGTAAAACTTGAAGACTATGATTTAATTAATAGAGTAGTACTAGATATGGATATGTTGGTTAGTGCATTATGGAAATAGTATTTGATAAAGTTAAATATAAAGATTTTAAAGATTTGAGTTTTACAATTAAACATAAAACTATTAATGGTATAAGTGGATGTAATTTAGAAGATATTTTAAAACTTCTTTCAGGTAGTGAAGAATATCTTGGTAATATTTATTTTGGTAATGTTTTAATGAAGAGTAATACAGTAGATGATTATAAAAATATGATTGCTGTTGTTCCAAGAGATTTATCTCATTATGTTTTTTTAGATACAGTTGAAGAGTATATTGCTTTTAATATTAAATATAAGAAAATTAAAGTTAAAGATGAGAAAAAGACTGTTATTAAATTAATTGAACAAATGGGACTTGATAGTAGTTATTTAGATAAGAAACTTTATTCTTTATCATCTAGTGAACAAAAACTTATGGCAGTTATAACAGCTCTTCTTTCTGAACCTAAAGTTTTAATATTAGAAGAGATTTTCTCTAATTTTGATTTGAAATTTGAAAAGAAACTTATGAGATTTTTTAATTATTTAATTGATAATAAAAATATGACTATTATTCTTATTAGTAAGGATTCTGATATGCTTTATAAAAATACTAAACATATTATATTGACTTCTTTAGAAAATGTTATTTGTAGTGGTAAGACAGATAAAATATATCAAGATGTAGATATGCTTATTCAAAATAATATAGAAGTTCCTGATATAGTTATGTTTACAAATAAAGTTATTAAAAATAAGAATATTAAACTTTCATATCATAAGGATATTAGAGATTTAATAAAGGATGTGTATAAAAATGTTTAAGATTCATCCATTTACTAATTTAATTAATTTATTTTTAGTGTTATTAATACTTATCTTTTGTAATAATAGTATACCTATATTTATAGGTGGATTAATACTTGTTTTTATAGTTAGAAATCATAAAAATATTTCTATTTATTGGTTTTTAACTTTAGCAGTACTACTTATTCACATAAGTTGTGGAAAATTATTTATTTTAGGAAGAATTATGTTTTTCTTAGGATATTTATCCACAATACTTGTTGATTATAGTAAACTTGATTTTATTAGAGTATATGATACAATACTTTCTTCTAGTGATTATGAAAGGACTAAAGTGTTTTTAAAAATTATATATTTTAAGGATTACTTTATTAAAAATTATAATATTATTTGTGATACTACTTCTAAAATAGGTTATAATCATAATATTAGTTATTATATATTTTGTTTGAAGAAAGCATATATTTTAACTAATAAAAGTTTAGATAAGATTATTTATACTTTTAGATGTAGATTTTATTTTAATCCTGGGAGAAGTAAATATAAAATTTTTATTTCTGCTGTAGATATATTTATGTTGCTTTTGCATTTAGTTATTTTACTTGGTATTTTAGTAATAGGAGTGTAGTATATGAGATTTTTAATAAAATTATCTTATGATGGTAGTGGTTTTGTTGGGTATCAAAGACAGCCTGATTTAAGAACTGTACAAAGTGAAGTTGAAGAAGTTTTAACTCGTATTAATAATGGTAATAGAGTTGTTATTCATGGTAGTGGTAGAACTGATAAAGGGGTTCATGCTTTAAGTCAATATGTTCATGCTGATATAGATGTAGATATTACTACTAAGAAATTGAAACGTGCGATGAATTCATATTTACCATATGATATACATGTTGTTTCTGTAAAAGAAGTAGATGAAAAGTTTCATGCTAGATACTTTGTAACAGAAAAAGAATATAAATACATTTTAAATATGGGAGAATATAATCCTATAGAGAGAAATTATGTTTTTCAATATAATCATACTTTAAATGTTAGTAGAATGAGAAGTGCTATTAGATATTTTATGGGAGAACATGATTTTAGAGCGTTTGTTACTGATTCAAGTGATAAACCTAATTGTGTTAGAAAAATTACTAAAGCTAATATTTCTAAAAGTGGGGATAAATTAATTTTTACTTTTAGAGGTAATGGTTTTTTAAGATATCAAGTAAGAAATATGGTTGGTATTTTAATAAAAGTGGGAGAAGAAAAAATAGATCCAAGTTATGTTAAAGCTATACTTGATAGTCGTGATAGAAGCAAAAATGGTGTTACTGCACCAGCTGAAGGTCTTTATTTAATGGAAGTTGTTTATAAAAAATAGGAGTTATTATGGAAAAAAATAAGAATTGTAATATTATAAAAATATTATTATTACTGATAGTAGTTTTCCTATTATTATATTGTTTTGGAGATTTTTTTAGATATATAAAAGTAAATAGAACTATTATGAAAGATAATATTATTCAAAATAATAAAAAGATGGATTATAAAGTTTATAATGATAAAGATAAAGATAAATATAATTCTATTATAATAAGTGAAAAAGATAAAAGAAGAAAATTATATAAAAAGATTAATAAAGCAAAGAGTGTTTGTTTTATTGGAGATAGTATTAGTGCTGGAAGTAGGAATGGTGGATATGGTTGGTTTCTTCCTTTGATTAATGCTTTTGATGAGAAGAGAGTTATTAATATTTCTAAAGGTGGTGCAACTGTTAAGAGTATTACTAATATATATAATAAAGAGAAATGTGATTTATATATTATTGAAATTGGTACTAATGATGTTAGATATAGAGATAGTTCTAAGTGTGCAATGGATGAGGTGGAATATATTGAAGATTTAAAATTACTTGTTGATAAAATACCTAATAATAATGAAAAAGATTTTGTTTTTATTGCACCATGGCTTTCTTTAGATAATGATCCTTGGATTAGGGATGTTAAAGAAAAAAATAAATTACTTACTAAATATAGAAAGTCTTTAAAGAAATTTTGTTTAGAAAATAATTATTTATATATAGACCCTAATAGTAGAATAGAAGATGCTTTTAAGAAAAATTCTCCTAGTAAATATTTAGTTGATCATATTCATCCTAATTCAAAAGAGGGTATATATTTATATAGTAGGGCAGTAATGGATGCGAGTAGTTAGGAGAGGAAATATTATGTGTTCAGAAAATAAAAAAATTAGTGTTTTGAAAAGAAATTATGGAAGTTTGTCGGAATCAGAGTATAATAGACTTCGAAAACAATTTAAATGTGATTTAGTGTTTGCTTATAATAAAAAAGTAGATGAGATAGTTTCTATGATTAATAATAGAACTAGTAATGATAAAGATAAATTATGGTTACTTTTTGATTATTTTACAAAAGAAAATATAGAATATGATTTATTTAGAACACATTCTAATGGATTGGTTTCTCATCCTGGTTATACATTTTCAAATTATGAATTATTTAAAGTTTCTCAAAATGAAAAATATCCTGCTGTTCTTTTTAATAAAGGGGTTTGTATAACTTTTTCTAAAGCTTTTGAAGATATTTGTAATAATAAATTAAATATTCCTTGTAGAATAGTTAATGGTTATACTGGACTTCAACATGCTTGGAATATAGTTCTTTTGGATGGTGAGGTAAAACATATTGATATTGCGTATGCTCTTATAAATAGAAATAGAATTGATAAAAAATATTTCTTTTTACAAAGTTTAGAAAATATTGAAAATATTAGTGGAGATAGAACTGTTGAATCTAATATATTTGAATTAAAAAAAGAAATGTTAGAGCAGTATAAAAGTATACATCCACAAATAAGAATTATTCCTAAAATAAGTATTATAGATAATAATGATTTAAAAAAAGGAAGAAGAAAATTGTAGTATTTTCATTTTTTGATTATTAGTAAAAATTTGCAAATAGTAAAAATTGATATTTTTATTGATTTTTTTGGGATTTTCTAGTATAATTAATAGC
Source organism: uncultured Bacilli bacterium (assembly GCA_947627145.1). Next base: position 1,768 of record CANQUW010000045.1, on the reverse strand, counting down.
GGTACATTTAAATTCCCCACATAAATTAGGCCGTGGGAAAGTCTAATTTAAGAAAGGATGATAAAATAATGAAAAGTTATATGCAAAAAAAAGAAACAGTAGAACGTAAATGGTATGTAATTGATGCAACTGATGTTCCTTTAGGTAGACTTGCTAGTCGTGCTGCTCATATTTTAAGAGGAAAACATAAAGTCACTTACACACCACATATTGATTGTGGAGATAATGTTATTATTATCAATTGCGAAAAAGTAAAACTTACAGGAAACAAAGAAGAAAAGAAAATGTATTATAATCACTCTATGTATCCAGGTGGTTTAAGAGAAAGAACTGCTAAGGTTATGAGAGAGAGATATCCAGAAGAAATGGTTGAAAGAGCTGTTAAAGGAATGCTTCCACACAATCGTTTAGGTAGACAAATGTATAAGAAATTATTTGTTTATGCAGGTAGTGAACATCCACATATGGCTCAAAAACCTGAAGTAATGGAGGTTAAATAATGGCAAAAGAAAATACTTATTATGGTACAGGACGTAGAAAGACTAGTGTTGCTCGTGTAACACTTACTCCTGGTAAAGGAAAAATAACTATTAATGGTCATGATGTAGATGAATATTTTACAAATAAAATATTAATACTTGATTTATGTCAACCACTTGATGTAACTAAAACTCGTGAAATGTTTGATATCGAAATCAAAGTTAAAGGTGGAGGTTTATCTGGACAAGCTGGAGCTGCTCGTTTAGGTATTGCTCGTGCTTTACTTGATTATGATAAAGATACAGATCCTAGTTCTGAAAATAGTTTCCGTAAGACTTTAAAAGCAAATGGTTTCATTACAAGAGATGCTCGTAAGAAAGAGCGTAAGAAACCAGGACTTAAGAAAGCTCGTAGAGCACCACAATTTAGTAAGAGATAGTATACTGTTCAAGATGGATTTATTTCCATCTTTTTTGTTTGTAAAAAATGTAGCTTATCCTAAAGCTACATCTAAAATCATCATTATTGAGAAACCTATTAGGGTAAAGAAGGCCATTAAGTCTTTCTTTTTATTTGTTTGACTTTCTGGTATTAATTCTTGTACTACAACATATATCATTGCACCAGCTGCAAATGAAAGTAGAAATGGTAGTAATAATCTTATTTTTAATACAAGTAAGGCTCCTATTACTCCTGCTATGGGTTCTACTATTCCACTTAATTGTCCATAGTAGAATGATTTTTTACGTGATAGGCCTTCTCTTCTTAATGGAACAGATACTGCAGTTCCTTCTGGAAAGTTTTGTAAACCTATACCGAGTGCTAGTAACCAAGCGCTTGATAGTGTTGCACCACTTAAACCATAAGCAATTGAACCAAATGCTACTCCTACTGCTAGTCCTTCTGGAATGTTATGAAGACTTATGGAAAACACTAACATTAGACATCTTTTGAAACTGTCATCATGTGTAAATTTTTTCTTTTTACTGTAAAATGTAAATAACTTGTCGCCTAGAAAAAGTAATATTCCACCACTTAGGAAGCCAATTGTTACTATTATCCAAGTAGTCATTTTTAGTTTTTCTGCCATATCAATTGCAGGAGAAAGTAATGACCAGAAAGAAGCTGCTATCATAACTCCTGCTGCAAATCCTAGCATAGCATCCATAACATTTTTATTTATTTTTTTAAAGAAAAATACTAATCCTGCTCCTAGTGCTGTAATGCTGTATGTAAAAATAGTTGCTAGTAGTGCTTGAATTACAAAATCTAAATGTGTAAAATAGTT
>CANQUW010000044.1 GCA_947627145.1 uncultured Bacilli bacterium | reverse complement strand
CCGACACGGTACAAGTACCATTGGATTTTGAGTCCAACGCGTCTACCAATTCCACCACGCAGGCATCTGTAAATTATTATAACACAACATCAAAGTTTTTGCTATTATAAAAATAAAATATATGTTATAATTAAATAATCGAATATATATTAAATGGGTGATGAAGTATGAATATTGATACAAGTGTTTTTATAGTAAGAATAGCTTTTTGTTTTATTTTAAGTATATTAATAGGAATAGAAAGACAATATCGACATAGAATGATTGGTCTTAGGACTAACGTCTTAGTCGGTATAGGAGCATTCTTATTTGTATATTTATCTTTCGCAGTATTACCTGATTCACTTGATAGAACACGAGTAGCATCACAAGTTGTCTGTGGAATAGGTTTTTTAGGTGCAGGTGTAATATTAAGAGAAGGAAGTAAAGTAAAAGGATTAAATACCGCAGCAACTCTTTGATGTGTCGCAGCAATAGGAGTATTAACTGCAGGAGGACTTTTAGTATAAGCAAGTATCGGTACAGCATTTGTTTTATCATCAAACATTTTCTTAAGATATATTTCCAAATTCATAATGAACAGAGTAAAATACGATAATAAAGAAAAATGTATAATAAGAATCTCTTGTAAGAAAAATATAGAAGTAGTAGTTAGAACATCTCTTGCGGAAGCTTTAGAACTTCATAATTTATCTCTTTTAAGTTTAGAAAAAGAAGAGATTACTAAAACAGAAGTAAAACTTAAAGCAATTATTATTACAATGAGAAGAGAAGTAGTAGAAGAGATAGTAAAAAATATAAGTGCAGAACCAGGCGTTATTTCAATTTCATGGTCACATAGAAAATTCTTTCAACCAGATAATATAGATTCAGATACAGATGATGAAGATTAATAGGAGAGGCTAATGATAGAAGAAAAAGAATTGAAAAAAATTATAAAAGAAGAAATAAAACATGAATTAGAAAGTACTAAGAAAATATATATAGAAACATGTAGAGAAGATATCCAATTACCAAACTATGCCCATAAAGGGGATGCTGGTATGGATTTAAGAAGTGCTGTAGATATAGAAATAAAACCTGGAGAAACTAAGGTAATACCTACAGGACTTAAATGTATAATTCCTGCAGGTTATGAACTTCAAATAAGACCAAGAAGTGGAATATCTCTAAATACACCACTTCGTCTTGCGAATTCTCCTGGAACAATAGATAGTGGATATCGTGATGAGATAGGTATTATAATAAATAACATTTCCACAACTTCTGTGGAAAAAAATTATGAAATAAATGAAAAAGGAAATAAAGAAGGAACATATATAATAAAAAAAGGAGATAGAATTGCTCAAATGGTTTTATGTAAATATGAAACTATAGAGTTTGTACATGATAAAAGAAAAACAAAAATAGAAATAGAAGACCGTAATGGAGGTTTTGGACATTCCGGAGTAAAGTAAGTTGGTGATAAAATATGAATACAGTAGATGACTTTTATGATTATGAAATAATAGATTCTTCTAATGGAGAAAAACTAGAAAGATGGAAAAATATCTATTTATTAAGACCAGATCCCCAAATAGTTTGGGATAATGGTAATTTAAGAGAAAAGTATAAAGGAAAAATAAATGCCATATATAATAGAAGTAAAAAAGGTGGAGGTAGTTGGGAAAATTTAAAAGATACTCCTGCATCTTGGACAGTAAATTATAAAAATTTAACATTTAATATAAAACAAATGGGATTTAAACATACAGGTCTTTTCCCAGAACAAGCATATAACTGGAATTTTATAATAGATAAAATAAAAACAAGTAATAGAGAAATAAAAGTATTAAATCTTTTTGCCTATACTGGAGGCGCAACTGTTGCCGCTCTTTCTGCTGGAGCACATGTAACTCATGTTGATGCATCTCGTGGAATGGTAGATTGGTGCAAAGAAAATGTAAACACAAATAACTTGCAAGGAAATAAAATTCGTTATATAGTAGATGATGTAGTTAAATTTGTAAAAAGAGAAATAAGACGTGGGAATAAGTATGATGCCATAATCATGGACCCACCAAGTTATGGAAGAGGTGCTAATAAAGAAGTTTGGAATATAGAAAAAGATTTATATCCTTTAGTAGAACTTTGTAAAGAAATACTTACAGACGAGCCACTATTCTTTTTAATAAATTCATATACTACAGGAATGTCATCTACAGTTTTAAAAAATATTTTATCCATGACTATAAATGAAAAATACAAAGGGAAAATAAGTTGTGGAGAAGTAGGAATTAATATTAAAAATAAAAATTTAATACTTCCATGTGGAATATATGGGAGATGGGAAAGTGAATAAGTTAAATATTTTATATGAAGACAATCATATAATAGTAGTAGAAAAAGAAGCAAATATTCTAAGTCAAAGTGATATAACTAAAGATTTAGATATGCTTACTATGGTAAAACAATATATAAAAGAAAAATATAAAAAACCAGGTAATGTTTATATAGGTCTTGTTCATCGATTAGATAGACCAGTAGGTGGTCTAATGGTTTTTGCAAGAACTTCAAAAGCTGCAAAAAGACTTTCTGAACAAGTAAAGAATCATACTTTTAAAAAGGAGTATCTTGCTATTACTTCTAAAGTTATAGATAAGAAGAAAGATACATGGACAGACTATATAGAAAAATTACCAAATGGAAATGCAAAAATTACAGATTCTAATCATGGAAAAATTTCAAAATTAGATTATGAAGTTTTAGATAGCAACAAGAAGCATTCACTTGTGAAAATTAATTTACACACAGGACGTCATCATCAAATAAGAATACAATTCTCATCTCGTGGATATGCGTTATGTGGAGATAATAGATATGGAATACAAGATAAAACTCAAATAGCTTTATATGCTTTTCATATAGAGTTTATACATCCTACAACAAAAGAAAAATTAGTCTTTGAAAAACTACCAGAAAAAGTAGGGTGGTGGACAGAGTTTACATTGTAAAAAACTGTACAAAACAATTTATATTTGCAATTAATAGTTTTTTTTGTTATTATATTATTAGATTAGAATAAAATAGAGGGAGATTGATTATTATGAATTTTGATTTAAATTGGTTTACATCAATACCAGGTATGTTAATAAGTGGTGGTGTATTATTATTAATAATAGCTTTTATTATATTTTTAGCAACATCAAAGAAAAAGGATAAAGCACCAAAGGAAAAGAAAAATAAGAAAAATGATAATGTAGCTGCAACACCAAGTTCTGTTACTCCAGTAGCAGAAGTAGGAGCAACTGGACCAGCTGCACCTGCAATGCAAACACCAGGAATGACTGATTTACCACCAGTTGTAGGAGAAACACCATCTCCTGCTACAGTAATGAATCCAACACCAGCAGTAGAACCAGTAACACCAACAGTTGCAACTCCAGGATTAGAAAGTTCACCAATATCACCAGCACCAACAACACCTGAAAGTGTTCCAGTAAATCCAACAATGAATATACCAAGTGAACCAGTTTCAGCACCATCTCCTGCTACAATAGATAATATTAATCCGGTAACTCCTACTGAACCAGTAACTGCAACACCAGAACCTACACCAACAGTTGCACCAGTTGAACCTGTAGTACCAACACCAGCAGTAGAACCTGCTCCAACAATTGATATGAATACTACTATATCACCTGCGCCAGCAACACCAGAACCAGTAGTAGAGACACCAGCTGCACCTCAAATATATGGAGGAGCAAATCCAGCAGTAGCAGCACAAGAAGCAACTGCACCAGCAACTGAACAACCACAAATATATGGTGGAGCAAATCCACTTGAAAATACACAACCATTAAATGTAGTTAATAATCAAACACCAAATGTTGTACCAGAGCCAACTGCTCCAACAGTACAACCAATAGATCAACCAGTTGTATCACAACCTAATACAACTGCAACAGTAACACCAACAGTACCTCAACCTGAAGTATCTCCTGCACCACAAGTTGGAATACCTGTTCAAACTGTAGAAGCAACTGCACCTTCTACAAATGTTGAAGTTTTAAATATTAATAATCAACAATAACTGATATTTTATATATCAGTTTTTTCTTTCCATAAATTATAATTAATGTTACAATAATATATAAATAAAAAGAAAGAAGGAAAATATATGTCGTTAAAATATGAAACTTTTGCAACTATAAGTTTAACTTTAGGTATAGCATCTCTTACAACATGGTTAATTCCATTTATAGGCTATGTTTGTAGTGTAGTTGGACTTGTATTTAGTAGTATATCTTTAACAAGTGATGCTAAGGGTAGAAGTGTTAGTGGACTAATACTTAATATATTAGGTCTATCTTTAACAATAGCCATGACAATTATTTGTATAATATTTTATAAGTAACTTTTATAGTTGCTTTTTTTATTTTTTTATCATATAATATGAATATATGAACAATTATTCATATAAGATGGAGGCATTATGAAAGAAAGTTTTTTAAAAGATTTATCAGAGTTCTATAAAGTATTTGGAGATAGTACAAGACTTAAGATATTAGAAGTTCTATTAGAAAAAGAAAAATCAGTAGGTGATATATCTGAAAAATTAAATATAAGTCAATCAGCAATATCACATCAATTAAGAATGTTAAGAAACTTAAATTTAGTAAAAACTAAAAAAATAGGACAAAGTGTTTTATATAGTATATCTGATAATCATGTAAAAGTAATATTAGAATATGGTATAGAACATATTAAAGAAAAAGAGGTGCATCATGAAAATTAATAATTTACTTATAAGAATAATAATAAGTATAGTATTTTATGTAATATCATTCTTTATTAAAGATAATAATACACTATATTTTATATGTCTTTTGTTCAGTTACTTATGTGTTTGCATTGAAATGTATAAAGAGTGTTTTGAACACATACTAAAAAAAGATTTCTTTGATGAAAACTTACTTATGATTATCGCAACACTTGGAGCATTTTTTATAGGAGAATACTCAGAAGCAGTAATAGTTATGTTACTTTTCCAAATAGGAGAGTACTTATCAGATATAGCAGTCGATAAAAGTAAAGAATCAATTATAAAAATGATGGATTTAAGAAGTGACTTTGCTAATCTTAAAAGAGTAAAAAAGATTGATAAAGTAAAAGCTGATAAAGTAAATGTAGGAGATGTTATAGTTATAAAGCCATCAGAAAAAGTACCTTTAGATGGAGTTATTGTAAAAGGTGAAAGTTATATGGATACATCATCCCTAACAGGAGAAACTATGCCAAAATATGTTAGTCTAAAAGATGAAGTATTAAGTGGATATATTAATGAAAATGGCTTACTTGAAGTAAAAGTAACTAAAGAGTTTAAAGATTCTACAGCGTCTCGTATTATAAAGTTAATAGAAGAATCTAATGATAAGAAAACTAAAACAGAAAAGTTTATTACAAAATTTTGTAAAGTATATACCCCAATAGTAGTATTTCTTGCTTTACTTATAACAATAATACCAACTATACTTGGATATGACTTTAATACTTATCTATATAGATCTTTAGTATTCTTAGTAATCTCATGTCCTTGTGCTTTAGTAATATCAGTACCTTTAGGTTTCTTCTTAGGAATAGGAAGAGCATCACGTGAAGGAATAATAATTAAAGGAAGTAATGAATTAGATAACTTAACTAATATTAAAACTATAGTATTAGATAAAACAGGAACTATAACTACTGGTAAAGCTGAAGTAACAAAAATTAATAGTAAAACCCTAAGTGAAGAAAAACTACTAGAATTATCTGCTCATGCAGAATACTATTCACTTCATCCAATAGGAAAATGTATAGTAACAAAATATAACAAGATAATTGAAGAAAATAGAATAAGTGATTTTGTTGACATTCCAGGTAAAGGAGTAAAAGTACTTGTAGATAAAAAGAAAATGATTTTAGGAAAAAGAGAACTACTAGAAAGTGAAGGTATAAGAGTAGATAAAGAAGATTCAACAGGTACAGTAATTTATATTTCTATTGAAAATAAATATCTTGGTAATATAATTATAGAAGATGAAATAAAAGATGAAGCTACAAAATTTGTAAAAGATATAAAGAAAGTTGGAATAGAAAATATCTTTATGTTATCAGGAGATAATACTGAAAACACAGAGTTTGTAGCACACAAAGTAGGAATAGATGACTATCAAGGTAACTTACTTCCACTAGATAAACTTAATAGAGTAAAAGAATTAAAGAAAAATAGTTTTACGGCCTTTGTTGGAGATGGAGTAAATGATGCTCCTGTTATAAAAATATCTGATATTGGTATTGCTATGGGTAAAATAGGAAGTGATGCTACAATTGAAGCAAGTGATATAGTTCTTATAAAAGATAATTTATTAAATATTGTAAAAGGAATTAAAATATCACATCTTACAAAAACAATAATTAAATATAATATAATATTCGCTCTAACGATAAAAGCAGTTATTTTATTACTTGGAGCATTAGGATTTACAAGTATTTGGGCAGCAGTATTTTCTGATGTAGGAGTTACTTTAATATCTATATTAAATACATTTATAATTTTAAAAAAGAAAATAAAATAGTTCTTTTCTAGAAAGTATTTCATATATTTAAGTGTATCAAATACAGAAAGAGAGGAATTAATAAATATGGAAACATTAAAAGTTAGTAGTAAATCTAATCCTAATAGTGTTGCAGGTGCTCTTGCTAATGTCTTTAGGGAAAAAGGTACAGTAGAAATACAAGCAATAGGTGCAGGAGCACTTAATCAAGCTATTAAAGCTATTATTATCTGTCGTGGTTTTGTAGCACCTTCAGGTAAGAATTTAATATGTATTCCAGCCTTCACAGATATTGCGATTGAAGGAGAAGAAAGAACTGCCATAAAATTAATCATAGAAGCAAAATAATTTGCTTTTTTCTTTTTCTATGATAAAATTTTATTATAGGAAGTGAAGTATTATATGAAAAAGAAATACATTATAGGGATTATAATTTTTACAACGATAATAATTTTAGCGATAGTCTATTATATAGGAGGTTTTTTCTATAGAGATCATTGTAACAGGGGAATTATAAGATGGACTCCTAATAGAAATTTTGAAAATTATAATAGATCTACTTTATGCAAGTTTGGAGATAATATTTATCCAAAAGAAGAAAGTGAACAATGGAAACCTATAATCTATTTATATCCAGAGCAAGAAGAAAAACTATCTATTAAATTAGGATACCCTAAAAGCATAACTACATCATATCCAAAATATGAAGATAGTTGGGATGTTATTGCGTATCCTAATGGTGACTTAATAGATTTAAAGACAAACCAAAAACTATATGCTCTATATTATGAAAATAAAGCTAATTATAATTTTCAAGAAAAAGAAGATGGATTTGTTGTTAAAGGAGAAGATACAATAAAATTTTTAGAAGAAAAATTATCTATACTCGGACTAAATTATAAAGAACAAGAGGAATTTATTGTATATTGGTTACCTAAATTAGAAAAGAATAAATATAACTACATACGTTTTGCAACCATAGATGAACAAAATCAAAGTATGCCACTAGAATTATCAAAAGAACCAGATACTTTAATTAGAGTTATGATGACATATAAGCCATTAGATAAACCAAAAAAAGTAAAGGAACAAAAATTAGATTCACCAAAGAGAAAAGGATTTATAGTAGTTGAATGGGGTGGAACAAAGATAAATTAGATTAAAATAATTGTATAAATAAAATTACCGATATTACAGAAAAGTATTGATAATTTTAAAAAATTCGCATATAATATAAACAAATCAGTTATTGAAGACAATAATAAGATTTTTTATTCAAAGAGAATTCGTGGTTGGTGTAAACGATAATAAAAACTTATTTATCTACTTCATAGATGAAGTTTTTACTTCCGGATAAATCCGTTATAAAAATAAGTTAATTAAAGGATGGTACCGTGCATATGCACTCCTTGGTATTATCCTTTTTATATTGAAAGACTCTTATAATGAAATCAGATAGTTAAATTTTACAAAGTTTGATAAAATTAAATTATGGAGGATTGAAAT
>CANQUW010000043.1 GCA_947627145.1 uncultured Bacilli bacterium | reverse complement strand
ACACTTCGTCGATACCTACGCGTGTATTGGACTTTCACCAACTAGATATATGCCATGCACGGCACACATAAAAAAGCACACCTAACTTTATACTGGTTAGGTGCCGTTGTAATTACTTTAAGGTAGGCACCCAACTAAGCGATATTAGGTGTCTCCTTTTTTAATGTATTCAAATTTCTTTGATAAATACATTGTATCACAAAAATTTACTTTGTGCAATCACAAGTTTATTTCTTTTCTATATATACATCTACTTTATGAACTTTTTTATCATTGACAAGTGGAATAATATCGTCTTTTAATTCATGTTTATCTAAAATTATTTTGTTTTTCTTATCTACTATTACATCAATAATATATAAAGTTTCCATATAAGTATATTCAAGTGTATATTTTGTCCATGATGAAGGTATTTGTGGTTTTATTTGTAAAGCTTCCCCTACTTTTCTAAATCCAAGTATTTCTCTTAGTCCTATACGATAGAACCATCCAGCAGAACCTGTATACCAAGTCCAACCACCACGGGCTTTGAAATCTTCTGATGAATAAATATCTGCCGCAATTACGAATGGCTCTACTTTGTATCTTAATACATCAGTTTTTGTTTTACTTCTTTCTATTGGATTTATCATTTGAAATACTTGATAAGCAACATCAAATTTTTTAGCTTTTAGAAGTGCGAGGATATACCAAGATACTGCATGTGTATATTGTCCTCCGTTTTCACGAATACCTTTTGGATAATTTTTAATATATCCAGGATTATTTAATGATTTATCAAATGGTGGTGTTAGAAGTTTTACTATCTTTAAGTCATCATCTTTTAAGTATTTAGAAACACTTTCTAATACCATATCAATTTTTTCTTTAGGTATTACTTCACTTAAAATAGAGAAACTTTGTGAAATAAGATCTATTTTACATTCATCATTTTTCATACTTCCTAGTGGATCTCCATTATCAAAGTAAGCACGTAAGTAGTACTCTCTATCCCAAGCATGTTTATTTATATTTTCTTTTAATTCTTTATTAAACTCTAAGTACTCTTTTGTTTTAAAGTTTGTTTTATATTCTTTAATCATTTTTGTAAAACGATTAACTATATCATATAAGAAGAATCCTAACCAAACACTTTCTCCTTTACCTTTGATACCTACTTTATTCATTCCATCGTTCCAGTCTCCTCCACCCATTAAAGGTAGACCATGACGACCAATACTCTCCATAGATAAGTTAATTGATTTTAGTAAGTGATTTAGAAGTGTATCAGTGTCATTACTATAAGTAAAGGTTAGTCCTCTTTCTTGTTCAAATGGTCTTAGAGTATCAGCAACTACAAATGGTACTTGTTCATCTAGGATTTTATAATCTTTTGTTACATCAATGTAGTCAAGTGTTGCATAAACTAACCAAAGATAATCATCTTTATATCTACTTCTAAGTCCAAAGTGATTATGTTCATGCCACCAATGAAGAACATCTCCTTCTCTAAATTGATGTGAAGCATTTATTAGTATTTGTTTTCTTGTAAAGTCTGGTTTTACTGTTGCGATATTCATCGCATCTTGTAGTTGGTCACGATAACCATATGCTCCACTTACTTGATAAAATCCGCTTCGCGCAAGGATACGTGACGATATAGTTTGGTATAAATACCAACCGTTCATCATATAGTTAAAACTTACATCTGGTGTTTTAACAATTACTGTAGATAAATCTCTTTTCCATTTATCTTTTACTTTTTTTAGTTCTGACGCTGCAAAAGAAATGTCTTGGCATTTATGTAGTAAGTCTAAGTTTTCTTTATCACTTCTACCACTACCTAAACTAAATACTATAGTTTTTTCTTCATTAGCATCTAACTCTATTTTATTAATAATTGATTTTATAAGTACTCTATTGTCTATAACTTTTGATATTTCTTCACTTGATGTCATAAATACTGATACATCATTAAAATTAGAATGATATACATTTCTCATTTTTAAGTAGTTATCACGACCCATGTATTCAGTTAAAATATAACGAGCTGTTTTTTCTTCTAGAACTCCAAATGTTGGATTAATATAAAATTCTATATCTGCAGTTACTTTTTTATTTTTATTATTTTTTATCTTTAACAGATAAAATTTAACTGTATCTTTTTCTGCTACAAACTCTGTTAGACTTTTATCGAAAGAGTCATTGGCACTTTCTAAGATAGTATAACCAAATCCATGAATACATCTTTCTGGTGCAAATATTTTACCATTTATTTTTATTCCTTCACTTCTTTCGTTTACTACCATCTCATTAGTCCATGAAGTTATCTTAAATTCTCCACTATTATAAGCGTAAGTATATCCACAACCATTGTTAGTAACTATACTTCCGAAATTTTCATTTGCAATTATATTAGACCAAGGTGTTGGAGTTGTTGGACTTGTTATAACATATTCTCTTCCTTTTAATCTGAAACCTCCAAAGTCATTGTAACATGTGAGCTTCAGTTTTTCATCATAAGGTAGATTTCCTTCGTATTCTATTTTTTCATGTACATTTATAGAGTTAGTTCTTCCTATCTCTTCTACATGTTCCATTAGAGATTTATGATCTTCTACGTTAAATGTAAGTCGTGGAACCATATCTAAAAGTATTCTCTCTTCTTCAGTAATTTCTTCATCATTTATAAGTTTTACTATACCTGGTGTATGGTAGAAATTATTTAGAGTATACATTCTATAAAGTTCATCATCAACTTCTTTTTTAATGATTTCTGCATATTGTTTATTTTCAGCATTAATGATAATTATATCTACAAAGATAGAATTATTTTTATAGTATTCAAAACATTTTAGTATTTCCATAACAAACGAAATATCACTTATATCATTTATTTTAACCAATATAATCGGTCTGTCTCCAGATATACCAAATTTCCATAGTCCTGTTTGTGATAAAGCATTCTTCTTTAGTATTTCTTTTCTTTCTTCATTAATATTATATTTTGTTGTTTGATATAAGTAGTTTAACATTGTGTTATAAACTCTCATATCAGAGCCTGTTAAACGCATACTCTTAGTATTTATAATATTAGAGACAGTTGCAACTTCAAATGCTTTATTGATTGTTCTTTTATTTCTATAAGCATTAATTATTTCATCTAATTGTTCTTTACTTCTTCCAAATCCATTTATTAAATATACTACTTCAGTAGAATATGGTTCGACTTCTATTGTATTTCTTAAAGCCATTATTGGTTCAATATTATCTCCTACATGATTAGTTAATTCTTGATGTAGAGCATTTGGATTTGCAGTAGTGTTTCCTCTTCCTAAAAATTCAAATCTATCTGTTTCATAAGTATAAACACTTTTTGGATTCTCTATTAATAATCTTTCAATTACATAACTTGATATGTTAGAGTCACGTGAAGTTCTTTTCATAGTTAATGTATTTTTTTCTCTATCATATGTAGAATTTAAGAACATATTGTTAAATACTTTATGAGAAATATCATCAATATTTTCGCATATAATTGGTTCCATATAAGAAGTTAGTTCTAAATGACGAGTTTCTGCAGTTTCATTTTTAAATGTTATTCTTCTAATTTCAGCATGATGAGATTGTGTTACTATTATTTCTGTTTTAGTAATAATACCATGATCTTTTCTTATAAATTTTATTTTATCACTTGCAAAAATCACTTCATATTTTTCTGGATCTTTATTTATTGGAGCATAAGTATTAGACCATATATAATCATTGTCTATATCTTTAATATATAAGAATATTCCATAGTCTTGACGTGATATTTTTCTATATCTATTTAATTGATATGTTCTATATCTTGAAAATCCTAGACCTCTATCATTTATAAGTACACAGTATTTTTTATTTGAAAGAGATGCAAACTCTGGTATTTCTGAAATATAGTTAAATACTCTAATATCATTTTCAACTGTTTCTTTGTTATAATTATACTTTTTATATTTAGCCATTTTCATATCAATATTAGTTTTAACTTGAACTTTCTCTTTTAATAGAAGTTCAAATGTTTTAACTCTAATATCTCTATGAAAATAATCTTTTATTTTTCCCTCTGTTAGGTAGTTTGCAAATGCTAGTAAGCTCATTCCTTGATGATGAGCAAAGTATGCTTTTACTACTCCTTTATTATCATAATCATATGATTCGTAGAATCCATATTTATCATACATTTCTAGTTTTCTAAATTTTTTTAAGTTTTTAAATACATCTTTTGGGAATAATTCTAAAGCCATAATAGATGAATATGGTGAGATAACAATTCTAGATACACTATCTTCTTTAGCTTTTAGGTATGGTGTTGAAAAACTCTTATATTTATAATTTAGAGCATTATCAAGTTCGTTATAAGCACTTTCACTTATTCCCCAAGGAAGTTTTTTAGATACACTTTCCATATAATCCACTTGACACATATGAGCAAAATTATATGTTTCATCAAGTAATGTATTTTTATAGTTTTTCATAAATAGAAATGGCATGTAATATTCAAAAGATGTTCCTGACCAAGATATTAATCCTTTACTATTTTTATATGTAGTAAGACTCTTATCTAGAGATAACCAATGTTTACTTGGTACATCTCCTTTACAAATTGCTACAAAACTTGTAAGACGAGATTCACTTGCAAATTTATTATAATTATAAATTGATAAGTGCCCTTCTTCTTCGTCATATCCTACAGAGAAAACATTCTTTTTAGTATATAATTTTTTAAAGTTACAATTTTTGATTAAAGTATTAACTTTCTTTAGTAATTTTTCATGTACTCCAATATCATCATGACTTTCTATAAAGTTTTTAACTATAATAAGACATGCAATAAAATTACCTGAATCTATAGTTGATACAAATTTTGGACTCATTACTTTTTTTGTTTTAATATCATACCAATTATATAAGTGTCCATTCCACTTTTCTAAATGAGATACAGTATTTATAACTTTTTCGAGTAAATTAAACGTTTCATTTAATTCAATAAAGTCTAGTTCAAATGCTGAAATAATACTTGTAAGTGAATATCCTATATTAGTAGGAGATGTTCGTAAATCTAGTTTTTCTTCTCTATTTTCTTGATAATTATCTGGCATTAAATAACCATATTCTTCTTTCATAGATTCAGAGAAAAACATCCAAGTACGATAAGCCATCTTTTTAACATTATCATTATCTTCATCGCTTAATGGTGTTTTATCTTCTTCTATATTTTTACTAACAAAGTATAATACAAATGGACTTGAAATAAATATTGCTCCTATAATTATAGAGATAATATTAAAGTAATATATTCCAAGGGCAATCATAATTATACCTACTATGTCATTAAAATAGAAATCTTTTATATAACTTATAAGATCTGTTTTGGTATTTTTTTCTGCTTCCTCCATAGATAACCAATTAAGTAGTTTTTTATGACTTATAAACATTCTATAGATACTTCTAAAAAAGGCATCTAAATATAATTTTGTGTAATATGGAATGGTTGCAAAAGTAATGTATGTTCTTAAAAATAAAGCTTTACCTCCAAATACCATATTTTTATAGTATAATGTTAAGAAGTTAGTTTTCTTTTTATATAATTTTTCTCTTAAAAAGAATAATACTTCTAAGGCAATAACAAGTAATACAAACAATAAATATATATAAGAAGGTAATATTCCTTTAACCATACCTAATATTAATATTATTAATAATGCAGGCATTAAAAACATTCTAGAAATATTATCAAATATTTTATATTTACCTAGTAATGTTGTAGGATTGTGCTCTAGTTTTCCTCTTCTATTTCTTATATTGAATTTTAGCCATCCTAGTATTTGAACGTCACCTCTTGCCCATCTATGTTTACGAGTGACATCTGTTAGAAATTTTGGTGGAAATCCATCAATTACTTCTATATCTGCTGCATATCCACATCTTAAATAATTACCTTCAAGTAAGTCATGGCTTAAAATTAAGTTATCTGGAAAATGATTATATAATAGTTTATCAAATGTTTCTAAATCATATATTCCTTTTCCTATAAAACTACCTTCACCAAATGAATCTTGATAAACGTTAGGTACTATTGCTGAATATGTATCAAATCCTCCAATACCTGCGAAAACTTGAGCATATAAAGATGAGTTTGTTGATTCTATATCAACACTAACTTTTGGTTGCATTATTCCATAACCATATTCTACTTTAGTTTCTTTAGAATTTAATACTGGTCTATTAAGTGGATGATTCATAGCACCTACTAATAAAAGTGCAGAGTTAAGTACTAATTCTGTATCTGTATCTAAAGTAATAACATATTTAATATCTTGTTTTATTTTACTAACAGTTTCTGTGTAAAAATATTTTTCTATATCTTTTTTTGTCATCTTTTTTAAAAGTAGATGTGAAAAATGAAGAAGTGCACCACGTTTTCTTTCCCAACCTAAGTATGTATCTTCACTTTTAGAGAAAAATCTTTTACGATAAACAAAGTTAAATATATCTTTTTTATATTTTTCATTTAAACTTTTTGCACAATTTAATCCAGTAATAGATATTTCTTCATCAATATCTACAGTCTTTTTATTTTGACTCGAAGCATCTCCAAGTAATGTAAAATATATATTATCACTTTTATTTACTAAATAATAAGTCTCTAGTTTTTTAAACATCTCTTCTACTTTTTTAGAATCAGAAACTAAAGTAGTTATAACAACCATAGTCGCAGCATCTTCTGGTATACCTTTGGAATAATCCATTTTACATAATGGATGTGGTTTTACAAATGCTACAAGTAAATGATTAATTACTTGGATAATTAATTGACTTACAGGAATAAATAATATTATAAATCCAAGTATTTTATTTTCTATAAAATAGTTTGTACATAACCAACATAGTAATATAGATAAAAGTAGTATACTTCCTAAATATAAGATGACTCTACTATTTGTCTTTTTTCTTTTGAATAATAAAGTTCCTATATGATAATTATCACTACTTGCTTTTCTAAATAAATCTTCTATATAATCTATTTCACTAATATGTTTATGACGTGCATCTTTTATAATTTTCTTTCTATATAAAGTCTTAGTTTCAGGAGTCATTTTAGTATAAATTTTATCTCCTAATAATTTTTTCTCACAATTATTTGCACCTTTAAGTAGTTCTTCTACTCCATAATTTTCATAAAAATCTTTTAAGTTATTAAAAATATTTGAAATAGTAATATTAGTATCTACTCTTCTTCCGTATTCATCATTTAATATTTCTCTTATACTTATATTTTGTTTTTCTAAAAGCAAATTTAATTCACGAAAAGCTTCATTGCTTTTAGCACCAAATTCTTTTAAGCATCTATTAACTTCAAAAATATAATTAGTACGATTATTTATATTACTATTTATATCTAAAAATTCACTTATATTAATATTATCTTTATCTTCAGCATTTTCAAGTAGTTTTTCTACTTTCTTTTTATCAAGTAATCTACTATATTCAGTAGCACATAATTTATTTAATTTTTCTGTATATATAAAAAGTAATACTATTGGGATAACATCAAATTCATTATAACTTAAATAATTTTTTGTTTCTCTTTGATATTTATTTAATTCTTTAATTAAGTTATGAGTATTTATATTATAATTATATTTACTAACTATATCATGAATTAAGTAATATACATTTTCATTTTTATAAAGTTTTTTACTATTTTCTTTTTTATCTAACATAATGATATTTTTATGTTCAACAAGTAAATAGTAATTATCTATTAACCATTCATTTGTAATACCAACGTATTCTTGTTTTTTAGTTAAATCAACTAAATAATTATAATAGTTTGTTATATTATTAAAATTATCCATAAATTTTTTTATAAACTTATCCATCAGTACCACCTTAAACAATATATGTTAAATATATTGTCCCTTTCTTATTTTATTATAACACGAAAATAAGAATTTTTACTTAAAATTTATTTATAATATATAAAAGTTATTATTTTTATTATCTTATAGATTTGGTGGTACTCTAATGTTTATTTAAAATTGCTTACCTACGGACAGTTTTTGAAAATGATGTACCTCAATAAATTATACTCTCAACTAAAAACGTTTCTTATATTCCATTTTTTCAACGTTTTTTTATATCTATATTTTTTATTTTTTCATTGAAAAAACAACACCTATATTATATAATCATATTAAATAAAATAAAGAATAGGGTGTTGTTTATGTCTAAATTATATAATACCCAACAAGATTTTACAAGTACTTTTACTAAATTTCTTGAAAAACCCGAATTTTTATTTGGAAGTTCGTTTTAATAAAATAACGGAAATAAGTCTAATTATAGTATAATATATATTA
>CANQUW010000042.1 GCA_947627145.1 uncultured Bacilli bacterium | reverse complement strand
TCAAAAGGTACTTATATTAGAAGTTTAATACGTGATATAGGAAGATACTTAAATACATATGCTACTATGACTTATCTATTAAGAGTAAAACAATCAAACTTTAAATTAAAAGATGCTTATACTATTAAAGATATAAAAGAACATAACTTTAAAATAACACCAATAAAAGAATCTCTTAATTTAAAAAAGATAATAATAAAAGAAAAATTATTAAAACAAGTACAAAATGGAGTAAAAATAAAAAACTTCAATGAAAAAGATAAAGTATTATTTATAGATAAAAATAATAATGTAGTAGCAATCTATAATTCTAATGGTACACCTTGGAAGGTATTTAGATAGGAGGAAATATATTGGAGAAGTCATATAAATCTTTTTTAAATACTCTAGAAAGTAATAAAGATCTAAAATATAAAGAGTTTAATGAAAAAATAATATTTACAAAATATAAAATGGTAGGTATTAAAACACCTATATTAAAACGTATCGCAAAAGATATATCAAAAGATGATTATAAAAAATTCTTAAGTGAAGTAAAACCTAATTCGTATGAAGAAGTACTAGTAGAAGGTTTTGTTATATCTAACATTAAAGATATAGATGAAGCTATTACATATTTTGATAAATACATAGAAAAAATAGATAACTGGGCTTTATGTGATTTAGTAGTATCTAGTATGAAAATAGTAAAAAGTAACAAAGAAATATTTTTAAATAAAATAAAAAAATATTTAAAATCAAAAGATGAATACATAGTGAGAGTAGGAGTAATACTATTACTTGATTATTATTTAGAAGAAAAGTATTTAGATGAAATATTTATACTTATAGATAATATAAATAGAGAAGAGTACTATATCAACATGGCTATCGCTTGGCTTTTAAGTATTTCTCTTATTAAATATAAAGATAAAACTCTTAAATATTTAAAAACTTGTAATCTAAATGATTTCACTTATAATAAAGCACTACAAAAAGCAAGAGAGTCTTTACGTGTAACAAAAGAGGATAAAGATTATTATCAAAGTTTAAAAAGAAAAAATAAATAAAATACCATTTATAAATAATGGTATATTTATTTGTACAAAAAAAAGATAAACTTATATAGCTTATCTATTGATATAATTCATCTTTTAAAGTTTCCAAATTATCTTTCATAATAGAAATATAATCTTCACCTTGATCTCTTTCTTCATCATCTAAATTATCTAACTTATGAAGTTTTAATAATTGTAAAGATTGATATTTATCAAGTAATTTATCTGTAGTAGAAGTATTCTTTTCTCCTTCAAAATTAAATATATAATCAATTTTACCATCATTTATAAGCTCTTCAACATCACTAACAGTTTTTTCAGTAGCATCATCATCTAAACAGAAAACTTTAAGTCCAAACTTTTCTAAATATTTTAAAGAGCTATCATTAACAACAACTGTCTTATCTTTAGAATTATCAGCCGTAAGTCTAAAATCAGCATCTAATTCAGATAATTTTATTTTTAAAGAATTATATTTTGAATTGATAGATTTCTGTAAATAAGAACTAGTGATATATTCCTTTAATCCATCTTTAATATTTTGTGCCATCATAAGAAGTGAATTAGGATTAAGCCATAACTCTTCAGGAGAGTAGTCAGTTTCAAGTACATAAGCACTATCAATTATCTTTAACTCAGGATTAGAATCAAGAAATTCCATCGCAAGATCTCTTTCTTTTTCAATTAATCCATTATATACAAATAAATCACGATTACTATAATCAAGTTTTTGTTTCTTAGTAATTTTATAGTTATCTATATTTACTCCATCAGGATAAATTGAAGTAATAGTAGAATGTTCTCCATAAAGTTTATCAACTATATATTCATTAGGATAGTTAGTAACAACTATATGACCACCATCCATATTATCTTCTCTACAACCAGTAGTCATAAATACTAAAGTAACAAGTATAACACTCAAACCTAAAAGTTTTAATTTTTTCATTTCTTTTCATCCTCCTTAACAGGTACTAAATCTATTCCAGATCCACCCCAAGGGTTGCACCTCATTATTCTTTTTATTCCAAGAATTCCACCTTTAATAACACCAAATCTTTCAATTGCTATAATCATATACTCAGAACAAGTAGGAGTATATCTACATTTAGAGTGAGTAGAAATAGGAATCTTTTGATATAGTCTTATTAAATAAACAATAAACCTTTTCATAACTCATCACATTATAATTTTACTATAACTTCTTATAAATATCAATTACATAAAAGTATTAATTTACAAAAAAGCAGAAATAAGTTTATGATATTTACTAATAAACATCATACATGATATAATAAAGTTTAATCAGGAGGAATCAAAATGAAAATAAAAAATTTAAAAATATTTAATAAACTTGATAAAAAGGAAATTTATAATGCTAAAAAAGATTTTAAATTTAAAGTAGCTGCTGTTTTTTTAGGAGGAGTTATGTTTTTACCAACTATATCTAGTTGTAGTAAAGAAGATGAAAAAACTGAAAGTGTTTCAGATAATATTCAAATTGAAGAAAAATTAGTAGAAGAAAATGACAAAGAAACAGATACCAAAGTTTTTGAGCCAGGAGAACATATTGTATTAGTAATAGACGAAGTTTATCTTGGTGAAAATCAAGTTGATTATCATGAAGGATATGAGATAATAGATGCGACAAGTGCCAGCGTTGGAAAACATGTATATAGTACAATTTATTATAGCAATGTAGTCCCAGTTGAATGTAAATATAGTAGATATGACAATATGGATCAAATGATTTATGAAGATTTTGGAACTCCAACAGAAAAAAATAAAACATATACTAAAAATAATAATTAAATTTTTATAACGTTAAAAATATTAACAAATATATAAGATAAAGTCATAGACTTAAATTTTAGTTTATGACTTTTACTATTTTAATAATAATGATATAATTTTAAGTAGATTGGAGAGTGTTTATATGAACGATTTATTTAAGAAGTTAAATATAAAACCTAAAGACTTATCTTTATACGAAAAAGCTTTTTCTCACTCATCATACGTAAATGAACATAAAGCTAAACAAGATTATGAAAGATTAGAGTTCCTAGGAGATGCAGTACTTGATTTAGTAGTATCAGAATACCTATATAAAAAAGAATATAAAACAGAAGGAGAAATGACTAAAACACGTGCTAGTTATGTATGTACTGATGCTAATGCAAGTTATGCTAAAGACTTAGGTCTTTATAAGTATATTAAAGTAGGACACGGAGAAGAAAAAGGAAAAAATATAGAAAAACATATTATCGCAGATACATTTGAATCTCTAATGGGTGCAATATATTTAGATTTAGGATATTCTACAGTAAGACGTGTAATTCTCTCTATAGTACCTTCTTACATTGAAGATACAAATATTCTATTTTTCCAAGATTATAAATCAGTATTACAAGAATATGTTCAAACAAGTAAAAAATCCTTATCCTATGAAATTGTCCATGAAGAAGGACCATCTCATGATAAAACATTTACCATGTCTGTTATAATAGATGGTATTGCTTATGGAGAAGGAACAGCTAAAAATAAAAAAAGTGCAGAACAAGAAGCAGCTCGTATTGCCTTACAAAAACTTGCAAAAAAGTAAGATTTTTGCTATAATTAACTAGTTTATGTCTATAAGTACAAAAAAGAAAGGAGAGAAATTAATGAGTAAAATTAAGATTTTTAGTTTAGGTGGACTAAACGAAAATGGAAAAAATATGTATGTTGTAAATGTCGATAATAATATTTTTGTTTTTGATGCCGGTTTAAAATATGATAACGATAAAAATTTAGGAATAGATTATATATTACCTAACTTTGATTATTTAATAAAGAATAAAAGAAAGATAAGAGGTATATTTTTAACACATGGACATGAAAGTAATATTGGAGCAACAAAAGATATAATAGAGGCAATGCCAAATGTTCCAATTTATGCAACTAGACTTACTATGGAAATATTAAAAAGAGATTTAGATGACGCTGGAATAAAGAAAGCAAATCTAAAACAAATAAGACCTCATCAAAAAATAGAATTTACAAACGACTTATCAATATTTCCTGTATCAGTAACACATTCTATACCAGATGCAGTGTGTTTCGTGTTATACACAAAAGATGGTGCGATAGTTTATACTGGAGACTTTGTATTCGATCCAACAATGATGGGTCCATATAAAACAGATATAGGAAAACTAGCCTACGTTGGAAAACAAGGAGTATTATGCCTACTTGCGGAGTCAATGTACGCTTCCAGTGAAGGACATACTTCACCACATAACAGAGTATCTAGTTTTATAAGAGAAGTTTTAGTAAAACACGAAAATAGAATAATCGCAACTATTTTCCCAGCACATTTTTATAGAATACAAGAAATATTTAATGAAGTATCAAAAACACATCGTAAAATTGTTATTATGGGTAAAAATTTACAAGAAACAATTAATAATGCTATAGATGAAAAATATTTAACTGTAAATAAAAATAGAATAGGGGACTTATCTAATTTAAATGATAAAGATGTAGTAGTATTAATATCAGATGAAAAAG
This sequence comes from uncultured Bacilli bacterium, assembly GCA_947627145.1. Next base: position 3,994 of record CANQUW010000042.1, on the reverse strand, counting down.
AAAGACCTTTTGTTAATCTAGAAAAAATAGTTAAAGGATATGACAAATATATAAAATTAAAAGATACAGATACTATCTTTATAACAGAACCATCTTATGAAGGAGTAGAAAAAAGAATGACACTTCTTATGGATGAAATTGCGATGCTTGGACTTGATGCAGTAAGTCTATCTAATAAAAAGCACTTACTACATCATGCTTCTCGTGAAGATTTAATGTTGATGATTAATTTGATGAATCCAAAATACTATTTTCCAGTACAAGGAGAATATAAAGATCAATGTGCAAATGCAGAAGTTGCTGAATTAGTAGGAGTTCCAAAAGAAAATATCTTACTAAAACAAAATGGAGATGTAGTAGAATTTCAAAATGGAGTACTTAAAGACACAAACGAACACATTGATACAGATGAAATTTTAATAGATGGTAGAAACCAAGGAGATATTGGTTACTTAGTACTTAAAGATAGAGAAATGCTTGGAGAAAACGGTATAGTTATAGTTAGTTGTACCTTAGATAAGAAAACTAAACAAATTATTGGCGGACCTGAAATCTTAACTCGTGGTTTTATATATGTTAAAGAAAATCAAGATTTACTAGAGGAAACTAAAGATATATCTCTACAAGTAATAGAAAATAATATAGAACCAAATTCTAAAAGAGTAGACTATACTAAAATAAAAAATGATGTAAGAGAAAGTCTTGGTAATTTCTTCTATCAAAAAGCAGGAACAAAACCAATGATTATAACTGTAATTCAAGAAGTGTAAAAGGATTGTAAAAATATTTAGCAATTCTTTTTCTTTTTATAAAAATATATTATACTTAATATAAGTATTTAGGAGGATTATATGACTAAACTGTATTATAAATGTAATGAAGATAATCACTTGATTCATCAATCTTTTAATAATTTAGCATTTTTAATTTTCGGAAAAAACAATGAACAAGAAATAAGAAATTTTGATAATCATTTTGAACGAAGAGTTGAAAGAGTTGAAGTTCAACCTAGAGGAACTATTACAGAAAGTTTAAATTATAGAACACCTGGTATATGTAGGTACTTACCAAATGGTAATTTATCTATAGAAATGTGGGGATATGCTAATTCCAAACCAGAAAATTATTCCTGGATTAAACATGAAGGAACACATGAGTTTTGTCATGCTTTTGTTGATTTGTTACCAGAGGTTAAATCTAAACATAAAGAAGGTTATGTTTCAAATGGAATATTACGAAAAAATTTTGGAGGAATGATTGAAGAATTAAATCCTAGAACTAGACAAAGAATAAAACCAGGTTTATATGGAAAAATGTTTAATGAAACCTCTATGGATATCATATCTTCTATTGCAATCAATAATTTTGACTCAAATGGTAATGGTGTAACTGCTGATGAAATTTTAAATACTAATTATAAGAATTGGGGTAATCAAGAAACAGGATATTCCTTTTGGACATCAATTACTAGACTCACAATTGCGGCTTTTTCTAACAATCCTAATACTAATTACCAAGATATTATTAATAAAGGATACAGTATGTTTGATATAGAAACAGTAATGAATAATGGAGAAACATATAAAGCTAATGATTTCTTATATGGTATTGTTTTTGATCCTATTCATATAGAAAAAGAATTTGATAAATTTGTAGGAGAAGATTGTTATAGAAAATTTTGTGAATGCCTAGATTTAATGTTTTTAGAATCTTTAGAAAACAAAAAAATAGAACCAGAAAATGTAAAAATAATAATGAATATTTTACCTGATTTTTTAAACAATAAAATCAATTATTATAGAGAAAATGGAATTATTAGCATGGAAAATTCAAATAAAATAATTGGCAATTTTAACAGAATATGGAATTCTATGCAAACTGAATATAATGCATATTTTTCACAACAAGACATTAATGATATTGCATCCCGTGCAAATAAAAATCAAGCTAATTCAAGTTATCGTGCTATGAGTGATGAAGATATTGAAAAGTCAAGAAATCGTCTAAATTCTAATAATGTAACATCACACGCAAATGAAAATCAAACCAATTCAACTTACCATGCCATGAGTGATGAAGAAATTGAAAAATCAAGAAGACGATTAGGATAAAAAAATAACGTAAGAGAAAATCTTGGTAATTTCTTCTATCAAAAAACAGAATCTAAACCAATAATTATAACTGTAATTCAAGAAGTGTAATAAAAAATAGAATATGCGTTACTGTAAGTAAAGTGTATTTTTATTTAACATAGACACAAAAAAATAATTAATTACTTGAAAGTAAATAAAAAATAGATTATAATATAATTACCTAATAGGTAATACTGAGAGGAGGGTTCTGTTTGACTATCGAAATTAAAGACAAAAACTTAAGTAAAATTTTAAATAATCCTCAGAAGTTAATAAAGAAAGTGGGTTTAGAAAGAGCAAAACAAGTTAAGAAAAGATTAAATGAACTAAAAGCCGTTAATAATTTTAAACAATATTTAGATTATAATATTGGTAAGCCTCATAGACTAGAAGGTGATTTAAATAGTTTTTATAGCATAAGATTAAATAAAAATTATAGACTAATAATAGAACCAATGACAGCAAGTTTAGATAATAAATCTTTGCTGTCATGTGATAAAATTAATATAAAAGGAGTGATGGATTATCATGGGGGAAAATATGAATGGATTATACCTTGATTTAATCGTACATCCTGGAGAAACTATAAAAGAAGTTTTAGAAGATAGAAATATGAGTCAAGAAGAATTAGCCACTAGAACAGGTTTTTCAGCTAAACATATAAGCGAAGTGATTAGAGGCAAGAAAAACATATCCTCTAAATTTGCTAACAGATTAGAATACGCTTTGAATATTTCTACTGAATTTTGGATTAATTTGCAAGGAATATATGATAAAGAAATTTTGGAATTAGAAAATGCAAATAATATTACTAAAGAAGAATTTGATATATTAAATGAATTAAAAGATATAGTTGATTACTGTAAAGAATTAAAAATTATAAATGAAAACAACAATAAATCAATAACTGTATTAAATATGAGAAAATTTTTAAATTTAAACGATTTAACAGCAATTCCAAATCTACCTCTTCAACAAGTAGCTTTTAGAGGATCAAAAAAAAATAAAATAAATTTATATGTGTTATACTCATGGCAAAAAATATGTGAATATATTACAGAAAAAGAAGAAATAAACAATAAGTTCAACAAGGAAAAATTAAATAAAAAATATAATAATATAAAAAAAACTATGTTCCTAGAACCAAATGAAATGATAAAAGAATTAAAAAAAATTTTTGCTGAATGTGGTATTTGTTTTGAAGTTGTTAAGCATTTTAAAGGTGCTCCTGTAAATGGGTTTATTAAAAAGAAAAATAATAAAATCATATTATGTATGACAATTAGACAAAATTTTGCTGATATTTTTTGGTTTACATTATTTCATGAAATATGTCACCTGTTAAATGATGATTTTAATAATCAATTTATTGATTACAATTTTATAGATAGTGAAACAGAGAAAAAAGCTGATATATTTGCTCGTGATATTCTAATAAATAAAAAAGATTATGAAAACTTTATTTCAATAAATAAACTAAATTATCAAAACATAAAAAAATTTGCAAAAAAACAAAATGTTATTCCTGGAATAGTAATAGGAAGAATTCAAAATGACAAACAAGATTTTTCTTTTATGACAAAATACAGAAAAAGATACAAATGGGTAGAACAATAATTAATAATATAAGTATAAAACAATGAAAAAATCCCACTAGTTTTATAGTAATTTTCAATTGTTTTAAAATTGTTGTTTCATTAGACTTGAGTTCTTATCTAGATGAAAAAAAGAATTTAAGTCTTTTTTGAATAAGATACCAAATAAAAATTCACAGAGTCTGAAAATAATTCGCCAATTTTTAGAATAAAGTTCGCTTTATCTTAAAAATGTTGGTTTATTAGACTTAAGTTCTTATTTAGATG
>CANQUW010000041.1 GCA_947627145.1 uncultured Bacilli bacterium | reverse complement strand
TAGCTAATACTTAACGTATTAACTATTCAATAAATTATCACTTATTTGTGTCTACACACACTATTTGACAATTATCCATAATTATATATTATTCGTAATGGCTGTCATCAGTATGGTTTTGATAGTCATTACCATAACCAGTATAATCTCTCGACATATTACCTGCGGCATCTGTTGCGTTAAATGCTAAAGCGTAAACGAAACAGAATCTATGGTCTGTATTCCAATTTCCTGCCCCGATTGTTGCACTACAACCAAAGTCCGTTCCATTACTTCTAGCAGGATTTGGACTATGATACGACTCAGGACATAAAATATCACCCGCACGAAGTTTAACTGGATTACCGGCAGCATCTACGTCATTAAGTTCCGGATTGAAACGATAGTTGACTGAACCGATACCACTATTATAATCTGTAAATACTATATGCTTAAATATTGCAGTTATTTTTATATTTGGACCACTAAGACTTTGTCTGTTATCCATAGTACTATTTATACATTTAACAGCACCATTATCTCCAACTACGCTATATCTAAATCCAGCTTCACTACTAGGATCCATAACTGGTGCAACACTATCTATATAGTAATTACCAACGCTACATTCAACTGGTTGTCCTCCATTTGCAGAAGTAACAACTAATTTACCACCAGTATATACTCCATTGTCAAAATGTAAGTTCATGTTTCCGTTACCACCTGAAACTGAAGCCGCCATTGAATTACCAGGTTCATATCGTACACTAATGTTTGTTGTTGGGTCCCAAGTTACACTGACATCAACTGATGGTTGTGTAATCCATTGTATATTAGCTGAAGATTCATTTTTTATATAAAGAAGATTACAAGCAGCTGCTGCATTATTATTATCTTCGACTGGTTCATCTTTTGGTTTAGGAGCTGTGAATGTTCCATCGCAATATGTTTTGTTACCAGCATTATCTTGAATTGTAATTGTTGCAGGGCTTACTCCTGAACAATCGGCACTTCTAACGTTATTACAACATCCTTGATAATAACAAGTTCCTCCGCCACTTCCTGTTCGTGATGATGAATCAGCACTATATGAGCCAGATGTACAACCAGAAAGTGCATCACTACAATTTACCGTTGAATTTATCCAACATCTACTAGTAAAGCTTCTAGTGACACCGTGATTTTGGGTAACTGTACGAGGATTAGCTGCTGGATCTGGATTTGTATAAGTACTTGTCCAATTAGAGCTACATGTTCCAGTAGTTGTTTGTTGGCTTGATCTAAATGAACCATTTACACAAATAGGTGCCACTCTATCACGTTTTTTCTCCGCAGTACAACTTGCTGTATTACCAGCATAATCTTCTACTGTTAAACTAAGATTTACTCCATCAGTAATATTTGTTTCCCATACTCTGTCTGACTTACATCCGGATATTCCTGCTCCATTGATGTCTTTACAATCGGCATATGCTCTCTTAGTACTGGTATTAACCCAATTTGAAAATGTTGATCCAGTACAAATAGGTGGAACATTATCACGGTGTTTATCAGCAACACATTGTTCAGTATTACCGGCATTATCTTTTATAGTAAATGTTTTAGTTTCTCCATCAGGCGCTCCTTCTTCTTGATACACAGTATCAGATGTACATTCTGATGGTGTAACACCTTTTTTCAAATCATCTACACATTTTTCCCATGCTTTAAAATCTTTACCCCATTCAGTTTTTCCATATTGAGACACTTCACTACATCTTGGTTTAGTTCTATCTATTCTTTTTAAGAATCTACAATTACTATCTTTAGTAGCAACATTACCTACATTATCTTCAATGTATATTTCATCACTATCGAAAGTCTTATTGAAATCAGCATATTCATCTTCTGTAGAATCTTCATAAGTTTTTTGTCTACATCCTGATGATAACTCGTGCTCTTTTCCGTTTTCTACATCTCCGTCATTACATCCTGTAATAACTTTTGCATCTGCTCTGTTAGTCCATGTTTCATTAGGTTGCATGTTTTCACATTTTGGTGCTTCATTATCCATCCAGTACTCTCCTAATTTACATTCTTTTTCATCTCCTGCATCATTATAAATAAATACACTAAGATTTCCTTTTGATAACGTTCTATTGTATTCTTCTGTTAATCCTTCACTTAAAATTTTATCATTTATTGTTTTCTTTCCATTTTTACTATATTCTTTATTTGATTTATCACTACTATTTATTTCTCTATTTTTATTATTAGTAAATTGATTATATACTATTTGAAGGGCATTTACATTATATCTTTCCATTTTTTCTTTATCTGTTTTTATAGTAACTTTTAAAGTTCCTTTAAACCATTCTTTAGCAACATGACTAACTTCATAATCAACACCATCACAATCAGGCTCTGGTGATTCTACTTCAAACGAATCACAACTAGCTTCACTAATAGCTGGCTCCGAACCTGTTTCCGCTCTAACAGTATATTCTCCACTACCATAATTTATAGGTATATTAACTGTCTTTTTACCATCTTTTATATTTCCTTTTTTGTTGGTAACCTCTTCCCATTTACCATTTTCTTTATTTTTCTTTAATACTTCATAACGATAATCACTTCTATCAGTTAAAGTTAAATAAGCATTTGCTTTTTTCCCATCTGAACTAACATTACAAACTACAGAAATACCACCTGATTTTGCTACTGGTTTATCGTTTATTGATTTAGGCATTCTTGGGTCTTTAGAACATGAAAGATTTAATAGATATTTATATTCTTTCTCCCCTGTTTTATAAACAGTAACAGAACTACTATCATCACAAGCTTTTCCATTAGCATCTTTAACTGGGTCAAGGTAATCTTGATCTACTAAAGTACTTACATAAAGTGTATCTCCTACATCATCTATATCAATAGGTAATTCATTTTTATTATCTGAGTAATATTCCTTAGCAGCAGATATAATCATTTCACGTAGACTTTTATAATATTTATTTCTACTATTACTCATAACTGTTTGTATTCCCGCTATTGCGATAGTTGATAAAATTCCTAGTATAGCAATAGCTACTAATACTTCTACTAAGGTAAATCCTTTCTTATCTTTTTTTACTTTTTTCATTGTTAAAAGCACTCCTTTCGGACTATAACTATCATATAAATTATATCATAATTTTTTTTTATATAAAATACTAAAACTGTTTTTATTTACATTATTTAATATTTTTATTTAAATAATAATCTGTTAATTGTTTTTTTTGTTTTGATATGATAAAATAATGTCATAATAAGGAGGAGTTAAAATATGAAAAAAATAAAAGATTTTTTATTGAATGATAAAAAGAATTTAATAATTTTAATTGGATTAATACTTGTAATTTTATTAGTAGTTTGGTTTTGTTTATCTGGTTATGGTCCAGTAAATGATAGTAAAGCTAAAAATATAGTTCTCAAAAAAACAAAGTTTGATAAAGATAAAGTTATTTTTAGAGAAGTTAATCTTGACGAAGATAAAAATCAATATACTGTAGAAATTGATTATAATGCTATAATATTTAATTTTGTTATTGATGCTGATACTGGTAAGATAATTAAAAATAATTTTGATGATTATCCTGATAAAAATTTTGAAAGTCCAATACATTATGAATATGTTTCTAAAACTCGTGCTAAAGAATTAGTTGCTAATGATTTAAAGGCTGATATTAAAGATATTGATTTTTTAAAAGTTGATTTAAAGAAAGATACTTATTCAGCTGTTTATGATATCAAAGCTTCTTATGACAAATATATATATACTTATAAAGTGGATGCTATTGGTGAAAGTATTTTACCAAAATATACTAGTAAAGTAGAAAAAAAATAAAAGTTTGAATTTAAACTTTTATTTTTTTGTTGTCTTTTTAGTTGTTGTAGTCTTTTTTCTAGTTGTTGCTTTTTTAGGTGCAGCTTTTGTTTTTCTTGTAGTTTCTTTTTTCTTAGGTTGTGATTTTTTAGTTGTAGTTTTTGTTGATTTCTTAGCTGGCACTTTCTTAGTAGTTGTAGTTTTCTTTGCTGGACTTTTTTTAGTACTTTTAGTTTTGTTACTAGCATTTGTATTTTTAACTTCTGTTTTAGTTTTTTCTTGTTCTGTTATAGTTGTATATAATAAGTCTCCAACTGGTTTTTTACCTTCATATTTACTATTATCAAAACCTAATATCATATTAAATACTGGAGATAATAAGAAAAGTCCAATACCAAATCCATCTGTCTTTCCATAACTTCTTGCAGTGCTTAAAGAGATAATTATAGAAAAATATACAACTACTATTTCACAAATAAATTTAAATGGTGTAAAGAAACTAGCTATTAAATAACATATAAATATAACAAGTAACCACCATGGGCTTATTCCAACTATTTCACATTGTATATAAGTACTATAAACTGGGATAAGTGCTTTCCAACCTGATTCTCCAGCCTTTTTAAACATTCTCCATTTTCCTATAACGTCTAAAATTAGAAAAACTAATCCTATAAGAGCGATTACTAATAATAATGCTCCAACAATGATTAATAATCCAAAAAGTACTTCTTCGGTACTTCCGAAATTCCCACTTAGAAATATTTCTTTTATTTCTGATAATACTTCTGCATCATTCATACTACTTTTCCTCCTTCTTTATATATTATAACATTATAATGTATTAAATAGTAATATAAATATTTCCATTTTACATTAAAAAGAAAAAAGCGTTAATTACGCTCTTGAAACATATTTACCGTCTTTAGTAGAAATTACTATTTCTTCTCCTTCTTTTACAAATAAAGGTACTTTTAGAGTATATCCTGTTTCAACTTCGGCATCTTTCATAGCACCACTTGTTGTATTACCTTTAACTGCTTCTTCACTTTTTACTATTTTCATAGTAACTTTATCTGGAAGATTTAGTCCTAAAAGTTCTCCTTCGAAGAATATTACTTCTACTTCTAAATTCTCTTTTAAATATTTAATACTATCTTCAATCATATCTTTTTTTAATTCTACTTGTTCATACGTACTCATATCCATGAAATAGTACGTATCAGCCATAGAATATAAAAATTGCATAGCTTTTTTATCTATATGAGCTGTACCAACTTTAACTCCAGCATTAAAAGTCTTATCTATTGTTGAACCAGTTCTTAGATTTTTAAGTTTAGTTCTAACAAAAGCAGGACCTTTACCTGGTTTAACATGTTGAAACTCTAAAATAGTATATATATTATTATCGACTTCTATAGTCATTCCATTTTTAAAATCATTTGTACTAATCATAACATTTCACCCCTATAATAATTATTTTTCTTCTTTATGTATAGTATGTTTTCTACATCTAGGACAATATTTAGAAATTTCTAGACGAGATGTTGTATTTCTTACATTTTTTGATTCACGATAGTTTTTTTCACCGCATTCTGTACATTTAAAAGTTTTATTTTGTCTGTTTCCTACTTTTGCCATAATAGTTTCCCTCCTTACGTCTTTCAATATTATAACAGAAAAGTTGAATTTTTCAAAGTATTTTATGTAAAAAGTGCAAAAATTATTATTAAAACAATTTTTCTAGTTAATTTAAAAATTGATTTTTAAATGATTAGCATAGCATCTCCAAATGAGAAAAATCTATATTTTTTATCTACTGCTTCTTTATAAGCTTTTAATATAAATTCTCTTCCTGCAAGAGCGGATACTAACATTATGAGAGTTGACTTAGGTAAATGAAAGTTAGTGATTAATCCATCAATAGCTTTGAACTCATATCCAGGATAAATAAATATATTAGTCCATCCACTAGTTTCAATAAATTTATCGTTTTCACTTCTTATAGTTTCTAAAACTCTAGTAGAAGTAGTTCCAACAGATATTATTCTTCTATTTTCTTCTTTTGCTTTATTTAGGATGTCTGCTGTCTCTTTAGTCATGGAATAAAATTCTTCATGCATTTTGTGCTTTAGAATATCATCGACTTCTACTGGTCTAAATGTACCAAGTCCAACATGAAGTGTAACAAAAGTTATGATTACACCTTTATCTTCTAATTCTTTCATTAGTTCTTTTGTAAAATGAAGTCCTGCTGTAGGTGCTGCTGCACTACCAACTTCTTTGGCATATACTGTTTGATATCTGTCTTGATTATCTAGTTTTTCATGGATGTATGGTGGAAGAGGCATAGTACCTAATTTATCTAATATTTCATAAAGTATTCCTTCATATAAAAGTTTAAAATGACGTATACCTTCATCTTCAGTTTTAATACATTCTGCTTTTAAAAGTCCTCCTCCAAACTCAACAATTGTACCTTCTTTTATTCTTCTTGCTGGCTTACATAAACATTCCCAAATATCTCCTTCTATATTTTTAAGAAGTAATATTTCAATAACTGCTCCTGTATCACGTTTTTCTCCAATAAGTCTTGCAGGTAATACTTTAGTATCGTTAAGTACTAAAACATCTCCTTTTTTAAGATAATCTTTTATATTATAAAAATGTTTATCTTCTATAGTTTCATTTTCTCTATTTAATACCATAAGACGAGATGTATCTCTCTTTTTTATTGGTGTTTGCGCAATTAACTCTTCTGGTAAATTATAATCAAAATCTTCTAAATTCATAAAACTGCCTCCTATGATGATGGTTCTTCAAGTCCTAAAGCCTCATAACCTCTTTTAGTAACAACACGACCACGTGATGTTCTTTTTAAAAGTCCATTTTGTAGTAAAAATGGTTCATAAACATCTTCTATTGTAGATACTTCTTCTCCAATAGTTGAAGCGATAGACTCTACACCTACTGGTCCTCCATTAAATTTATAAATAATTGATCTAAGCAATTGGTGGTCCACTTCATCTAATCCTAAGCTATCAACTTTAAGTCTATCAAGTGCTTTTTTTGTAATATCTTTATCTATTGCACTAAGTCCTTCAACTAAAGCAAAATCTCTTACTCTTTTAAATAAACGATTAGCAATTCTAGGAGTTCCACGAGAACGACTTGCAAGTTCACGTGCTGCATCATCTTCTATTGGAACATTTAAAACACGTGATGTTCTTTTGATAATTTGAGTTAATTCATCTACTGTATAATATTGAAGTTTAGAGATAATACCAAAACGATCTCTTAAAGGAGAGGTTAAATCCCCTGCTCTAGTTGTTGCTCCAACTAAAGTAAATGGTGGAAGATCTATTTTTATATTACGACTGCTAGTATCATTACCAACAATAATATCTAAAGAAAAATCTTCCATAGCAGGATAAAGTATTTCTTCTATATATTTAGGTATTCTATGAATCTCATCAATAAATAAAACATCCCCTGGTTCTAAAGATGATAAAAGTGCCGCTAAGTCACCTGATTTTTCTATACTAGGACCAGTTGCAGTTTTAATATTACTACCAAGTTCATTAGCAATAATATGTGCAAGAGTAGTCTTACCAAGTCCAGGAGGACCATAAAGTAAAACATGATCTAGACTTTCATCTCTTATTTTAGCAGAATCGATAAATACTTTTATATTTTCTTTAACATCACTTTGTCCAATATATTCTTTAATAGATTCAGGTCTAATAGATTCTTCCGTATCTTTATCTTCAGTAATTTCTTCTTCAGTTAAAATTCTATCTTGCATAGTTTCCTCCTATTTTAATAAAAATTTAAGAGCTTCTTTAATTTGTTCTTCAATAGTTTTACTAGTATCAACTTTACCTATAACACCCTTAATATCTTTTTCTTTATAACCAAGCCCTTTAAGTACCTCAAGTAACTCTTCAGCATTACCACTATTATTAAGTAATGGTCCAACTACACCAAGTTTTCCTTTTAAATCAAGTATTATTTGTTTAGCAAGTTTATCTCCAATCTTAGGAAATTTCTTAAGATATAAAATATTTTCTCTTTCAATAGCATCTATAATACCAGAAATAGATCCTGTTGCAAGTATTGGCAATGCCATCTTACAACCAAGACCTTTAACATTGATTAATTTTAAAAATAACTCTCTTTCTTCTTCTTTGGAAAATCCGAATAAACTAAGTTCATCTTCTTTTACTTGTTGATATACATATATTTTATACTCTTCATTTTCTCTAAATTCATATGGATTAGGAGTATTAATAAGATATCCAATACCAAAAGCTTCTACAGTTATACTGTTACTATAAATTTCTGTAACTTTACCTTTTATATAATCATACATTTTGTTCTCCTCCTATATTTATTATAAACTATCATCCATTTAATTTAAAGTTATTTTTTTGATATTGAAAAGAAAAGTATATATCTATGCATATACTTATCAGTCATAATATAAATTTAATTTTACATACAAATATTTTTTATTTGCTTTTCACTAAAACCAGTAGCCGTCTTTATAACATCCATACTAGTATTAGCATTATATAATCTTTTTGCAGTAGCTATTTTTTCTTTATCTTTACCCTCAGTTTTACCACGTTCTTCTGCATCATACGCTATTTGCCTATACATATTTTCTGTTGCTTCTATTGATGCATCTCTAAATCTTTTATAATCATCTGCTGTCATTTTACTACCTCCATATTTATTTAATGATATTTAAATAGATATATTTTTTATCTTTTGTTCACTTAATC
>CANQUW010000040.1 GCA_947627145.1 uncultured Bacilli bacterium | reverse complement strand
ACTTTGGACGTGGTATGCCTGTTGGTATGCATAAAACTGGTAAAAGTACGCCCGAAGTTATTTTTACTGTGCTTCATGCTGGAGGTAAATTTGAGTCTAGTGGTTATAAAGTGTCTGGTGGACTTCATGGTGTTGGAGCAAGCGTTGTTAATGCTCTTTCAAAATGGTGTGAAGTTACTATTAAACATGATAAAGGAGAATACTTTATTCGTTTTGAGAACGGTGGTCATGTAGTAGATGGTGGCCTTAAAAAGATAGGTACTACTAATAGAACAGGAACTAAAGTAAGATTTTTACCAGATGATACTATATTTTCACATACTACTTTTTCGTTTACTAATATTTGTGAGAGAATGCAAGAGAGTGCTTTCCTTCTAAAAGGTATTACTATTGAAGTAGTTGATGAAGAGGATGAGAAGAAAGCGGTATACTGTTATGAACGTGGAATTGAAGAGTTTGTTGAAGATTTAAATAAGGGTAAAACTACACTTCATAAAGTTTTAAATATGAGTGGAGAAAAAGATGGAATTGAAGTCGATATTGCGATGCAGTATACTGATACTTATAATGATACAATAGTTAGTTTTGTTAATAATGTTAAAACTGTTGATGGTGGTAGTCATGAAGTTGGGTTTAAAACTGCTTTAACACGTGTGTTTAATGATTATGCTAAAAGCAATGGTTTTTTAAAAGCTAAAGATAAATCTCTTGAAGGTAGTGATGTTAGAGAAGGTCTTACTGCAGTTATATCTTTAAAGATACCTGAGGATTTATTACAATTTGAAGGACAAACCAAGGGAAAACTTGGTACTCCTAAAGCACGTACTATAGTTGAGGCGATAACTAGTGAACAACTTCGTGTTTATTTAGAAGAGAATAAATCAGTTGCTATTGATGTGATTGAGAAGAGTTTAAAAAGTAAAGTTGCAAGAGAGGCTGCAAGGAAAGCAAGAGAAGAGGCTAGAAAAGGTAAAAATAAAACTAATAAAGATAGAGCGTTATCTGGTAAACTTACTCCTGCTCAAAGTAAAGATAAAACTCGTAAGGAATTATTCTTAGTCGAGGGGGATTCTGCAGGTGGTTCTGCTAAACAAGGTCGTGACCGTAAGTATCAAGCAATACTTCCTTTACGTGGAAAAGTTTTAAATACAGAGAAAACTAAAGAGGCAGATATTTTACGAAATGAAGAGTTAAATACAATGATTTATACTATTGGTGCTGGATATGGTGCTAATTTCGATATAAAGGATTGTGAATATTCTAAAGTTATAATCATGAGTGATGCTGATGAAGATGGAGGACATATTCAGTGTTTACTTCTTACATTCTTTTATCGTTATATGAAACCTTTAATTGAGAATGGTAGACTTTTTGTTGCGCTTCCTCCACTTTTTAAGATACAAAGTGGTAAAAATATAGAGTATGCTTATACTGTTGAAGAGATGAAAGAGAAGAGTCATGGTAAGAAATGTGAAATACAACGTTACAAAGGACTTGGTGAAATGAATGCTGATCAGTTGTGTGAAACTACTATGAAACCAGGAAGTCGTACTCTTATTAGAGTTAATATAGAGGATGCACAACTTGCAGAAAAACGTGTATCTATACTTATGGGAGATGATGTTCCTCCTCGTAAAGAGTGGATTGAAGAGAATGTTGAGTTCTCACTTGAAGATGATTATGATATTATTTAAAAGCAGGTGATATAATGGCAAGAAAGAAAGATGAAACTAAAGAAGTAATTGAGAAGATATTTGATTATACTCTTGAAGATATAATGGGAGAAAGATTTGGAAGTTATTCTAAATATATTATCCAAGATAGAGCTATACCTGATGCGAGGGACGGACTTAAACCTGTTCAACGCCGTATACTTTATTCGATGTATAAAGAGAAAAATACATATGATAGAGGATATCGTAAGAGTGCAAAGACTGTTGGAGACGTTATAGGTAATTACCATCCACATGGAGATACTTCTATATATGATGCGATGGTTCGTATGAGTCAACCTTGGAAAACTAGACTTCCATATATTGATATGCATGGTAATAATGGTTCAATTGATGGGGATAGTCCTGCTGCTTATCGTTATACTGAGGCAAGGCTATCTAAGATTTCAGGAGAAATGCTTCGTGATATAGATAAGGATACAGTTCTTTTTGCACCTAACTTTGATGATACATGTAAAGAGCCTACTGTACTTCCGGCGCGTTTTCCGGCACTTTTGGTATATGGCGCTCAAGGTATTTCTGCGGGGTATGCTACAAATATTCCACCTCATAATTTAGCAGAAGTTTGTGATGCAACAATACACAGAATTGATAATCCTAATTGTAGGTTAGAGACTTTAATGGAATATGTTAAAGGACCGGACTTTCCTACAGGTGGTATTGTATGTGGTAAAAATGGTTTAATTGATGCTTATAAAACTGGTCGTGGTCGTGTTATTATAAAAAGTAAATATGAGTTTGTTGGTAGTAGTATGGTTATTACTGAGATTCCATATGAAGTTAATAAAGCTTTACTTGTTAAGAAGATAGATGAAATTAGACTTGATAAGAAAGTTGATGGTATTAGTGAAGTAAGAGACGAATCGACAGTTGATGTTAGAATTGTAATTGATCTTAAGAAGAATGCTAAGAAAGAACTTATTGAAGCTTATCTTCTTAAAAATACTAATTTACAGATTAGTTATAATTTTAATGTGGTATCTATTGTTAATCGTCGCCCTAAACTTTTAGGATTACAAGCTGCACTTGATGCTTTTATTAATCATCAAAAAATAGTTATTAAGAAAAGAACAGAGTTTGATCTTCATCATGCAGAGTCACGTCTTCATATAGTTGAAGGTCTAATTAAATGTGTATCTATTTTAGATGAAGTTATTAAAGTAATACGTCAAAGTAAAAATAAAGGGGATGCTGAGGCTAATTTAGTTAAAGAATTTGGTTTTAGTGAAAAACAGGCTGAAGCTATTGTTACTTTAAGACTTTATCGTTTAACTAATACTGATGTAGTTGCATTAGAAGAAGAAATGGATATGCTTAAGAAGATAATTGCGGGTCTTCGTGAGATTTTAAATGATGAAGAGAAACTTAAGAAAGTTATGAAAGATGAACTTCGTAAAGTTAGAAATGAATATAAAACAGATAGACTTACTTTAATACAAGATGAGATTGAAGAGATTAAAATAGATAAGACTTCTATGATTAATGATGAAGAAGTTGTTGTATCTGTTAGTCATGATGGTTATATTAAGAGAAGCAGTATGAGAAGTTATTCATCTACAAATGATGAAGTTGCGATGAAAGAGGGAGACTTCTTAATTGGACTTTATAAGATGAGTACTTTAAATACTTTATTGTTATTTACTAGTTTAGGTAATTATTTATTTATTCCAGTACATACAATTAATGATACTAAATATAAAGATATGGGTAAACATGTTAGTAATATTATTCCTTTAAGTGAAGGAGAAGAGATTATATCTTGTGTTCCAGTTTATTCATTTGATGAGGATAAAACTATTGTAATGGTTTCTGCTAAAGGTCTTGTTAAACGTACTAAGTTAAAAGATTTCTATGTTACTCGTTATTCAAAACCTCTTAATTGTATGAACTTTGGTAGTGGAGATAAGTTAGTTCAAGCTTTTGTTTCAACTAAACCTAATATCTTCCTTTCAACTGACTCTGGATATGGTCTTGCATTTAGCGTTGAGGATATACCTGTTGTTGGTGTTAAAGCTCGTGGTGTTAAGGGTATGAAATTAAAAGATGACTTGGTAGTATCTGCAAGTGAATTTTCTTATAATGTAGATGAGTTCTTAACTGTTATTACAGATCGTGGTACTGGTAAGAGAATAAGACTTAATGAGTTTGAACTTTCAACTCGCAGTCGTCGTGGACTTTTGATAATTCGTGAAGTTAAGACTAACCCTTATAAAGTACTTTCTACATTTATTACTGATAGTCGTAATCATTTATATTTAAGAAATGGTTCTCTTACTGAAATTAAAATTACTTCACTTAGTATTGCTGATAGGTATTCTACCGGTAAAGAGATATCTAAGAGTAATTTAGAATGTGCATCAGTTGTTGTGGGACTTACAGAGAAAGACGATGAAAAAGAAGTTGTTCCTTCAATAGAAGAAAAAGTAGTAGATAAAAAGAAAACAATTGATTTAAAAGAGATAGATGATAAGTTAATGACAATTGATGATTTCCTAGATTAATAGGTATAAAAATCTCCTTTCTACATATTATGAAATAGAAAAGGAGATTTTTTATATGAAGAAAATTATATCTGTTGATAGAGAGATAACTTTTACATCTATGATTCATGATATTAGTAGTATTTGTCTTGATCATACTTTGAAATTTATAAGTAGTAATAAAGTAGAAGGAGATTTAATAGTTAGTGGTACTTATAAGATGACTGAAGCTAGTAGACTTGATGAGGAGTTTGAAGTAAAGATTCCTGTATCTATTTCTACAAGTGATAATTATGTATTAGATACTACTAATGTGTCTATTGATGATTTTACTTATGAAGTTGTTAATGATGATACACTTAATGTTAAAATTGATTTGTTACTTGAAGGAGTAGAGGAAGTTATTGCAGTAGAAGAAGAGGAAGAAGTACTTTCACGTGAATGTGATGGAGATTTAGAAGAAGATAAAGTTAAAGAAGTTCCTTTAAAAAAAGAAAAAGATAAAGTTGTACCAGTAGATTATACAGAAGAGAAACTTGATAATAAAGAAGAAATTGAAGTAGAAGTTGAATCTTTAGAAGAGGTTACTACTGATAATAAAGTGGTTGAAGATAATAGTAGTGATGATAATGATACTTTAGAAAAAGAGGGTAAATCTATTAATTCTTTATTTATGAATCTTACTGATGAAGATGAAGAATTTTCTACTTATCTTGTATATATTATGAGGAAAAATGATTCTTTAGAAAAGGTATTAGAGACTTATGATGTTACAAGAGAAGAGATTGCTAGTTATAATGATTTATCTACACTAGAAGTTGGTAGTAAGCTTATAATACCTTGTAAGAATGAGTGATATAAAAGAAGTAATAGAAAAGTGTGGACTTTACTCTCGAGCTTATCAATATAAAAATAATGTTAGAATTTTAGATACTAAGAATGGTAAAGTAGTTATAAAAAAGAAAAAACGTGATAAAAATGAAATATATAACTATTTACTTTCTCGTGGTTTTAATCATTTTTTATTAAATGAAAGAGATTATGGTGATTATGAGATTTATCCTTATATTAATGAAATTAATATGAGTGATGATGCTCGTGCTATGGATCTTGTTATAACACTTAGTATTTTACATATTAAGACTACTTTTTATAAAGAAACTTTATTAGATGATATAAAAAGAGTTTATGAAGAAGTAATAGATAGAGTTGATTATTTAGATAAGTATTATCATGAATTACAAGATGTTATTGAGAGCCGTGTATTTATGTCTCCTAGTGAGTATTTACTTATTAGAAATATTAGTAAAGTTTATATGGCTCTTTATTATGCTCGTGAAAATATAGAAGTTTGGTATAGAGAAGTGTCAAAACAAAAAAGTTCTCGTTATGTAATGCTTCATAATAATGTTAGTCTCGAGCACTTTTTAGTGGGGTGTGATAGTTCTAGTTTTATTAGTTGGGATGAAGCAGGATTTGGATTTGTTATATATGATTTTTTAAATTTCTATAAAACAGAATATATGCGTTTTGATATGAATAAACTTTATGATGTTTATCAAAGTCGTTATAAATTTACTAAAACTGAAGAACTTTTATTTTTTATACTTATTTCTATTCCTGAAAAAATTACTATAGATAATAGTTTTGATGGATGTGTTAAAGTATATGAATGGGTAGAGTATATTAACAAAAGTCATGAGCTTATTTCAAAACAAAACATTAAATATCAAAAAGAAACAGAAAAAGAATAAAAATAACAATATTATAGCGTTTATTCTTGTTGTTATAAAAACTATTAAAATTACTTGATAAAATACAAGTATAGAAGTTACTCCTATTAATGTAAGATAAAGAAGAGAATTTCTTCTTTTTTGTTTGCAGTTTTCACATCTGCAATAAAAAGAATGTTTTGAACCTTTAAACATAGATATTCACCTATAATATTTTATGTTAAATATTATATTTTTGTTATATAAAAAATTAAAAATTTATTGTATAATGGATATAGATATGGAGATGATTATTATGAATAATAAAGGATTTACTTTGATTGAGTTAATTGTTGTTCTTGCGATATCAGCACTTATTTTGATAATGGCCATTCCTTCAATTAATAATGCAAGTAATGAGACAAGAGATAAGGAGTATTTGGAATTTAGAGATTCTATAGTTTATGGTGCTAGATTATTTTATAGACAAAAGAGTAATGATTTAAATTGGAATGCTGCAAAAACTGAAGCTACTATTAGTTTTAGTGAGTTAAAAAGTGAGGGTCTTGTTAAAGATTTTGTACCTACACAGAAGAGTAGTAAAAAAGGCTGTAATACTGTTGATAGTCCTGATAGTGTTGTTGTTAAAATAACAAAGAGTGGTAGTAAAGTTAGTTATAAAGTTAGTGGTTTAGAATGTGGTGTTGGAGAAAATAAAAAACCAGTAGGAGAATAATAATAGTATTGCTTGTTTTAACTCTGTTATGTTATAATGATAATAGTTATCAATAATAATGAGGTGAGTTATGGATACAGGACGTAATACTAAACAAAAGCAACTTATTTTAGAGACATTAAAGAAAGATAAAAGTCATCCAACAATTGGAGAATTATATGATGAGATAAAAGAGATTGATTCTAGTTTAGGACAGGCTACTGTTTATCGTAATGTCAATAAATTAGTAGAAGATGGAAAAGTTAAAAAGATAATTACAGATAGTGGGTGTCATTTTGATTATGATTGTAATCCCCATTATCATTTAGAGTGTAGTAAATGTGGTAGAATAATGGATATTTTTGATGATAAGTATATAAATATGATTAGGAGGATAGAAAAGGAATACTCTGTTAAAATAGAAGATAGTAATGTTTTATTTAAGGGTATTTGTGATAAGTGTTGTGATAATTATGGAAGAAAAGAAACCAATTGAGATAAGTTTAGATAATCCTTCTATTGCAAGGATTAAAGAAAGATGTATTAAATGTGGAAGATGTAGATATATTTGCAATGAAGTTGTAGGTATTCCTAGTGACAATCATGTATGTGTTAATTGTGGGCAATGTTTACTTAATTGTCCAACTGGTGCAATTGTTACTAAATATAATTATAAAAAAGTACTTGATTATATTAATGATACAGATAAGTGTGTTGTCTGTCATGTTGCACCTTCAGTTAGAACAAGTTTGGGTGAGGCATTTGGAATGGATGCTGGGGTTAATGTTGAAGGAAAGATAGTTACAGCATTAAAAAAACTTGGTTTTGATTATGTGTTTGATACTACATTTGGTGCGGATCTTACAATTGAAGAGGAATCTCATGAATTTATAGAAAGATTAAAAAATAAAAAAAGACTCCCACAATTTACTAGTTGTTGTCCTGCTTGGGTTAAATATTTAGAACATTTTCATCCTAAGTTAATTAATAATCTATCTACTTGTAAGAGCCCTATTGGGATGCAGAACTCTATTATAAAAACATATTTTAGTGAGATGGAAGAGATTGATAGAGAAAATATTATAACAGTATCTATCGCACCTTGTACTGCAAAGAAGGCAGAGTGTGCAAGAGAAGAGTTAGTAGATGGGGATTTTTCTCTTACAACAGTAGAGCTTTCGCTTATGATTAAAGAAGCAGGAATTGACTTTGTTAATTTGAAAGATACTCCATTTGATGATTTAATGTCTAGGGGTAGTAGTGGAGGAGTTATATTTGGTACGAGTGGTGGTGTTAGTGAATCTCTTTTACGTACAAGTTATTATATTATGACAGGAAAATCTCCAAAAAAATCACTTTTGGACTTTAAAAAAGTAAGAGGATATGATAATCTAAAAGAAGCCACTGTTAAAATAGGGGATGAAGATATTAGACTTCTAGTAAGTCATGGACTTAAAAATATTGAACCTATTTTATGTGATATAGAAAAAGGAATAGTTAATTATGATTTGATAGAAGTTATGAACTGTCCTTTAGGTTGTGTTGGTGGTGGAGGTCAAATACTTGGTGCAGTTTCAAAACAAGAAGAAATTAATACTAAAAGAAGTATGGGACTATATCAGGAAAATGAGAAGCTCGAATGTAAGTTTTCTTCAGCTAATCCTAATATTTGTGAAGTTTATAAAAGTTTTTTAGGTAATCATTTAGAAGGAAAAGCAGAAGAGATACTTCATACCAAGTTTTCCAACAAAAGTAAGGTATTAAAAGAAGATAATTCTTTTGATATAAATAAAAATAATAGTAGTAGAAAGAAGGAGGAAATATGGAATTAAAAGGTTCTAAAACAGAAGCTAACTTGATGGCAGCTTTTGCTGGAGAAAGTCAAGCTAGAAACAAATATACTTATTACGCAAGTAAAGCTAAAAAGGATGGATATGAGCAAATTGCTGCTATATTTGAAGAAACAGCAAATAATGAAAAGGAGCATG